>DASRZG010000180.1:0-3427 GCA_035686585.1 Phycisphaerae bacterium | reverse complement strand
GACCGGGGCGGCAAGCTGATGGCGTACGCGGCCGCCGACGGCAAGGTGTTGGGCGAGATCAAGCTGGCGGCCCTGCCGGTCTTCGACGGACTCGCCGCGGCCAACGGCAGGCTCTTCCTCAGCAGCAGGGACGGGAAGGTGACCTGTTTCGGGGGGAAGTGACCCCCGGGCGGCGGGCCGTCAGGGCGCGGGTGCGGGCTTGGGGTGCAGCGTGATGCGGAGGATCTCGCCGGGCCGCCACAGGCGCATGCGCGGGCCCCAGGTGCCGGTTCCCCGGCAGACGATGGCGGTCATGCCGCCCACCTCGTATCGGCCCTCCAGCAGCGGGCAGCGACGACGAATCACGTAATCGAAGGGCCAGATCTGCCCCCCGTGGGTGTGCCCGGAGAGCATCAGGCCGACGCCGGCGTCCGCGGCCACTTCGGCATGCCACGGGATGTGCGATAGCAGGATGGTCGCGCTGCCGGGCCGGCCCGCAAGGGCCTTGGAGACGGACTGGCCGCCCGCCCCCGTGTCGCGCCAGGCCCTGACGTCGTCCACGCCCGCCAGGACGAGGCCGGGACGGACCTCGGCCCAGGTATCGCGCAGCACGCCGAAGCCGGCCTCCTCCAGCAGCGACTCGCCGCTGCCGTGGTTTTCGTGGTTGCCCCGCACCGCCCAGACCCCCATGGGGGCGGACAGGCGTCGCATGATCGGAAGCAGCTCCCCCACCGGCCGGCCGTGTCCTTCGGTGATGTCCCCCAGCAGGACCACCAGGTCGGGCCGGGCCGCCGCGGCCTGGGCGACGCGGGCCTCCAGCCAGCGCGGCCCCAGCAGTGAGCCGAGGTGCATGTCGGACAGGGCCACGACGACCGTGCCGTCCAGCTCCTCGGGCAGGCCGGCCAGGTGGACGTCGTAGTCTTCCACCACCGGCGGGCGCATGCCCTGGACCATCGCGACTACCGCCAGCACCACCCCGCCGGCCAGGGCCAACCCACGCAGCGCGGGCGCCCGCCGCCGCACCAGCAGGCCGAACCCCGTCAGCACGTCCATTGCCAGCAGCGTGACGGAGATCAGGAACAGCGCCCCCATCCAGTCCATGCCCAGCAGCTCCAGCGTCGACGCCAGCGCCCCGCTGCCGCCGTGACCGACTTGCCGGCTCACAAGAAAGAGCGCCCACAGGCCCGCGCCGACGGCGGCAACGACCTTCCACGAGAGGTGGCGCTTGACGAACGGTACCGACGCGGCGCGCCAGAAGACGTACACCTGCATCACGGTGACAACGCACGTCAGGATGGTTCCGAACACGGATCCTCCTTGCCGGCGGCCGGTGCCGCCGGTCACTTATTCCACGCGGACCAGCTCATACTCCGTCGATCCCAGGCCGATCCGCACGCCGTGGGCCAACTGCGTGCGGTGCGCGCACTCGGGCCAGAACTCGGCGAACACGTCCTTGCCGTGTTGCCGGTCGAGCAGGTCCACGGCCGCGGCGTCGGCGGCCACGGGGTCGAACGACCCGACCACGCCCACGTCCGGCAGGGGGGACTCGGACGACAGGCCAAGGCAATCGCAGTTCTTGGTCACGCGGGTGAGGAAGTTGAGGTAAGCCACCCGGCCGGCCTTTTCGGTGTGGAAGGCCAGGCAGTACTCGGCCATCTTCCGCTGCAGGTCGGTGCTGGTGGTGGACCAGTCGAAGCCGACCGCGCCGTACGGGCAGAAGGCGTAGCACTCCCCGCAGCCGATGCACCGTTTCGGGTCCAGGACGGCGAATTCATTGACCGTGATGGCGTTGGCCGGGCAGTGCTTGGCGCACAGCCCGCAGGCCTTGCACTTGCCCTCGTAGAAGATCGGCTCGGCGGCGTGGTGCTGCTGGAGCTTGCCGGCGCGTCCGGCCATTCCCATCGCGACGTTCTTGACGGAGGCGCCCAGCCCGGCGGCGAGGTGCCCGGTCACGTGCGTCAGGACGATGGCGGCGTCGGCCATGTATCCCGCCCCGGCCAGGAACACGTGCCGCAGGGCCGGCCCGGCGGTGTCCAGCGTGACCTGCGACTCGCCCTTGAGGCCGTCGGCGATGATCACCGGGAACCCCAGCGTCTCGTGCGAGAAACCGTGCCGGCGGGCGACCTCCAGGTGATCGACGGCGTTGGCCCGCATGCCGTTGTAGAGGGTGTTGGAGTCGGTGGCGAACGGCTTGCCGCCGGCCTGGCGGACCCGCCGCCCGACCGCCCTGGCCACCGCCGGCGGGATGAAGTTCGGGCTGCCTTTCTCCCCGAAATGCTGCTTGATGGCCACCAGGGCATTGGCGGAGATGATGCGGTCGAGGTTCATCGTCTCCCACAGCCGCTCGGCCGCGGCCGCCATCTCCTCCGGGCTCGACGATTCGCCAAGTGCGATGAAGTATGCCTTCGGACTGTCGTCGTTGTGCGGCTTGCGTTTCATCGGTGTCTCCGGACTCGGCGGCGCGCGGGTCAACGGCGGCGGCGCCTGGGCGGTCTCCGTTGGCCCGCTGCCCCATCGACCCGCGACGGTCGCGGGCCGGTCTCGCCCCATCCTACCGCGCGGGCCGCCTCCATCAAGGCCGGGCGGAAACGTGGCGGGCGGGTGGCATCCCCAGGCCCGCCCCGCCGGGGCCTGGGCTTGGCCCCGGCGGGACGGGCTTGAGGGTGCGGGAATCGCCACCGCCCACAGGGATGGGAATGCCCCCAAGGAGCTCCAGCCACCTGTCCCACCCTCAAGCTGCGCGATCCGCCAGACGACATGCGGATCGCTACGCTTGGGGGTGCCACCCAACCTGCCCACCCGGCGTCCCACCGGCCCGGGCCCAATTGGAAATCGGAAATTGGAAATCGAAAATCCGCCCCCCGCCTCAATACACGAACATCGTACCATCTTCCCGGCGGACCAGGGGCATGTAGGCGGGGCGGTAGGGGTAGCGGGCGGCGGCGGATTCGTCGATCTCCACGCCAAGCCCCGGCGTCTCGTGGGGCAGGGCGTAGCCGTCCTCGACGCGGCAGGGCGGGCCGACGACCTCGCGGATCTGCTCGAAACGGTCGAAGGGCATCCATTCCTGGACGCCGAAGTTGGGGATGGCCACGTCCAGGTGCACGGCCGCGGCCTGGCCGATCACGCCCAGGTCGGCCGCGCCGTGGAAGGCGGTCCGGACCTGGTGGAACTCCGCCAGCGAGACGATCTTGCGGGCCTCGGTCAGCCCGCCCACGTGCAGCGGGGCGATGCGGATGTAGTCGATGAGCTGCTCGGCGATCAGCGGGGCCGCCTGGCGGCGCGAGTGGAACACCTCCCCCATCGCCAGCGGCGTGCTGGACGCCGCCCGGATCATCCGGAAGCCCTCCAGGTTCTCCGGGCGGAGGCAGTCTTCCAGGAAGAACAGCCGGACCGGCTCGATCTCCTTGGCCAGCCGGGCGGCCTCGACGGGCATCAGCCGCTCGTG
>DASRZG010000179.1:0-9015 GCA_035686585.1 Phycisphaerae bacterium | reverse complement strand
AGACAGAACCTGCGATGCTCCACATAGTCAAGATCGTCGTGAGACCTCCTGCCCGACCGAAAGACAGGACCACTAGAAAGCCATAGGAAATGTACACCCGTAAAGAATAGGTATAGTATTAAAACCCTATCCGGCAGGCCTGTCAAGCAGAAATACTCCGATCCGCCGAAAAAGACTGCCATCCCCGCGCCCCACGGATTCACTGCTTTCAGAAGGCCGAAAGCTTCTTGCCCCCTGTATGTTAACGATGCCGAAGGAGCCCAAGGATGATCACGATCGCGCAGCGAAGGAGAGTTCCCAGGCAGGAAATGGGGTAGCCGGAAGAACTGTGGTTCCGGCACCGGCGGCCGCGATCGGTCGTGGGGGGACTATCCTCCCCTGGCAATTCGGGACAGTCCATCATGGGCCTTCGGCGCACCCACAGAGGACGAAAACGCGGGGTATCCTCCAGGGTGCCACAGGCTGCTTGCAGCCTGTGTTCGTCAGTCGAGCACGGGCTGCAAGCAGCCCGTGGCACCCCCATCTTCGAGGCAGGTGATCATGGGCCTTCGGCCCACCCACAGGGAATCAAGACGGCACGTTCCGGCGGGTGCCTCGGACAAGCCTGCCCCGTCGGGGCCGCTTTTGGGCTTGTCCGGCTCGCGCCCGTGGCTCAGCGGCGCCGGACAAGGCAGACGACACCCCCAACGGGGCAGGCTTGTCCGGGGCACCCCATTTTCGAGGCAGCTGCTTGTTGCCGAGGCCATTCATGGGCGACTATTCCTCAGTTCTCCTGCAAGGGATCGGTCCTGTCGTGCTACCGAGGCCGGGCCGGTTCCGTCGTGGGCGGCTCGCCGCCCGCCTGTTTCAGCAGCGTCTCGAAGCGGGTTGGGTCGCGCACGAACTCGACGTGCCCGTCGACGCAAAGGACGTTGACGCCTTCACCCCATTGGTCGTGGGCCTCGTAGGCGACCAACGTGTCCGGGGCGGCCCGACCAGGTTCGCGCGGCGGCAGGTAGACGTAGCCGGGCTTGGAGGCCGGGCGGGCCGGATTGACCAGGGCCTCGGCGGAGAGGTATTTCTTCTCCACCAGCACACCCAGGTTCGGCGGGAATGCTCCCTTGTTGTCGGCTGCGTACTGGTGCATGGCCTTGCCGATTGACGCCAGGTGGGAGCCGGAGATGGCCCTCCTGGCCAGTTGCCTGGCCCGCTGGAGGGAGGGCGCGATCATCTCGGTCAGCAGCTTGTCGGCCTGGGCGGTCTGGACGGAAAGGGTCAGCCGACTGCCCTCGACCTGCCAGCGCAGCATGGCCAGGAGCTTGCCCACGTCCGGAAGGGTTTTCCTGACCGGCGGGCTCTTGGCCACGTCGGCGTACATCCGGTCGATGACCTCGCCGAGGGCCTTGGCGGCGGCCGGGTCGGCGGACTGGATCACGCCGGTGGCGGACAGATCGGGCTTGAGGCTGACGCCCACCGCGGCCCAGCGCATCCCGTCGGTCAAGGCGGAGCTTGGCCCGCCTCCGAGGGCATCGGGCAGCTTGGGCAACAGCTCAGCCATGACGCGCCGGGAGTCGTCGGTGGGCAGGATCAGCAGTTGGACGGCGCCGTCCCCGGCGGCGGCGAAGGCCTTGGCCAGCTCGGGCCTCTCGGCCGGGGTGGTTTCCCGGACCCGCGCCACGGCCTGGCGGGTGCCCACGACCAGCATCCCGCCGATGCGCTGTGCCACTTCCGGCCGGAAGGGCTGCCCGTCACGCCCGGCGGGGGCCGAGGCCGCCTGCGTTGGCACGCCGAGCACCTTGGAGAGCGCCTCGGCGTCCGCATCGCCGCCCAGCGGGACGGCAAGGACCATGGCGGGGAATATATCCATCGGGCTGATCACGTAGAGATCCCTGCCGCCGGCCTTGGCAAACCCCTCAAGCCATTGCTCGAAGCCCTTCCTGGCCTCGGTGAGCTTGCGATCAAGCTGCGGGTCGGGTCGGTCCGCCTCCGCCGGGTCGCGCATCAGCTTCCCCAGGCGGGCGAAGATCGGCCCGACGTCCACGCGCGTCACGTCCAGCCGGGCGACCAGGATGGTCTGCTCGTCCACCAGCGGGGCGATGGCCTTGGCGCGGGCGTCGGCGTCGGGGACCTGGGCGGCGACCAGGACGGCGGTGATCAGGGCGAATCCTGTGGCGACCATGGGTCAGCTCCTGTGTTGGGGCGGGTCATTTCTTCAGCGTCAGTTCGTACCGCAGGCCGTCCTTGGCCTCCTCCGGCGCCGGGGACGGGGCCGGAGACTCGAGGATGCAGGTGTTCCCGGAAACGCCGTAGCCGAATGCCTTGCCGGTGGTCGGGTCGAGCGGCAGGGGCACGTCGGTCACATCCTCCAGCCGCCCCGGCAGGCGCCCGTCGTGGGCGGCGGCGTACATCCGGATCGCCTCCACGCACCGCAGGGCCGCGATCCGGCGGTCCACCGTGGTGGCCAAGAAGTACGCCCGGCCCAGGCTTGGCATCGTCTTGAGGAACAGATTGTCAGGGTCGGCGGCCAACGCGCGGCGCAGTTCCTCGGTGGCACGGTCCAGGGGGTCGTGCGCCTGCCAATAGGGCAGGTAGAACCACCGAAACGCCTCATCGCGGATCCGCTCGTACACATCGAGCTGGTGGATGCCGATGACCTGATGGACGGGCATGGCCTCCACCTTCCTGGCGGGGTATCCCCGGGCGATCAGGGCCTTTTTCGCGCGGGTGTAGCTCTTGACGGCGGCGAACGTGTCGGCGAGCCGCTCCTGCCAGTTCTGCTTCGTGGAGGGACCGGACTGGGGGCCTCCGAGCAGGCCTTGCAGCTCCCTGCAAATCGCCATCCACCGCGCTGCGCTCAGTTCGCCCGTCTTCAGCTTGGCCAGGTCCGGATAGGCCAACAGCAGGGAGGACCGCTCATAGGCCATGGCCCGGGTCAGGTCGATCATCGGTCGGGGCAGGGCGGCCAGGGCCCAGTACAGGTTCGGCGAGTCGGGCAGCGAGATGAGTTCATCCACCCGGGGAAGCATCTCCGTGGCGATGCCGCACCCGACAAGGCAGTGAACCAACGTCGGGCCCGTGCCCAGGTGGCGGGCCATGGCCATCCCGGTTTGCAGGTCGGCCACAGCCTCCCGGAGTTGCCCCTTCGCCAGGTGCAGCCGCACCCGCAAGGCGAGAAGCCTTGCCAGGTTCATCCGCTTGCCGAGGGAAGGCATGGGCGCGTAGAAGCCTTCGCTGAGGTTTATGTAGTCGCAGTGGTAGTACTCCCGCCGCGCGGCCAGCTCCGACTGCCGCAAGGCACTTGGGCAGGCCCCAACCAACCTGGTGGCCTCGGGGATGGGCAGATCGGACAAGGGCATGGCCAGCAACTCCTTGACCCTCTCCCCCTCTGAATCAGCCGAATGAGCCAGCGTGTCCGCCAGGAGGTACATCTGGGCGGCGTTACCGGGCGTCTGCTCCGTCACGGGGGGCAGGAGCAGCCAGGAAAGGGAAGGACGGGGCTCGGGTGCGGGCGTGGCGGTCAGGCGGATGGTCTCGGGGCCGGCGGGCTTGGGGGCTAGCGCCGGACCGGAGGCGGCGACCATCTGCCCAGGGGCCGGAGCGGGCGAGAGCGCGAAACAGGCAAGCACCGTCAGTGCGGTTCTCATGATCGGTCTCCGAACAGCATCGTGGCCAGCCGGCCCAACGGGTCCGGCGTGGGCGGCTTGGGCCGCCGGGTGCCCAGCAGGTCTTCGAGTGTCGGGGGGCGCTGCGTGGCCGCGGCCGCGGGAGGGGACGTCGGCAGGGCGTCCGGGCCCTTGGCCAGCATGGCGTTGCGAATGGCGGCGTAGCGGGCGTGGTCGGCCCAGCGGTCCTCGGCCGCCTCCGGCTCGGGGCCGGCGACCGAGACGGCCCCGCCCGATTCGACGGGGACGAACACGACCCGCTCGATCTGCCGAGGCTGGGGGCGGACGGTCAGCGACACGGCCAGCACGACCGCGACCACGGCCACCGCCGACGTGGACGGCCAGAACCACCGGCCCCGCCGGCCCGCGGCCCGCCCGGCCTGGAACATCAGCCGGTCGCGATCGAGGGGCGGCGCCGCCGGCGCCAGAGACGCCAGGGCCCGCTCCAGTTCCTGTTCCGCCGCTGTCAGTCGTTCGTGGTCTTGCATGGCTTGCTCATCCTCTTGCGTATCTCGGCCAGGCCCGCGCGATATCGGCTGAAGACCGTCGACACGGCGCTGCCGGTCACCTCCGCGACTTCCCGCAGGCTCAGCCCGCCCCAGATCCGCAGCACGATGGCCTCGCGCTGCTGGTTCGGCAGGTCCGCCAGGGCGGCCTGGACGTCCGCGGCGTCGATCAGGTCGCCCGGGTTGGACACGAACCACCCGGCCCGCTCGGCGCCCAGCCGCTCGCGCCGGGCCCGCCGGCGGCGATGCCTGCGGAGCTCGTTCATCGCCGCGTTGCGGACGCAGCGGAACAGCCACGCCCGGACGTTGGCCGGTCGGACGCGCCCGGTCATCAGGCGGACGAACACGTCCTGGACCACGTCCTCGGCCCGGCCCGCCTCCAGCCACTGGCGGGCGTACAGGACCATCGCCGCGGCGTGGGCGTCGAACCACCGCGTGAGTTGTTCGGGACCGATCGATTCCATGGAAGGGTCTGCCGTTCATTGGACACCGCCCGGCGCGGTTTTTCCGATCCCTTTGCCGGAAAATCTTCCCGCCCCGGCACCCGGGGCGGATCGGCGAGAAAATTCATTCCTCCCCACCGGGGTTTCGGATAAAGTGCCTGTCCGGGAAAACCGTCCGATTCGTCAGCGATGAAGTGATTGCGAACAGGGATGCGGACATGAGCGAATCCAAGACGTACCTTGTGCGGCGGGCGCCCGGTGCGGTCCGGCTGGCCAGTGAGGACCCCGCCTGGGGCGACGCCGACAGGCTGCTGATCGACGAGTACCCCTGGTTCACCGACGGGCAGAAGCAGCAGACCGACGTGGCCCTGCTCTACGACGACCGGGCGGTCTACGTCCTGTTCGTCTGCGAGGACCGGCACATCTTCTCGGTCGAGACCCGGCCCAACGGCGACGTGTACAAGGACTCCTGCGTGGAGCTGTTCGCCGACCCCGCCCCCGCCCGCGGGGGGGGGTACTTCAACTTCGAGGCCAACTGCTGCGGCGTGATGCACCTGGGCTTCGGCGCGGGCCGGGGCAAACGCCGCCTGGCGGATGCGGCCATCCACGAGCAGATCCGGGTCGCCACCTCCATCCCCATCGGCACCAAGGACGAATCGCCCAACGACGACGGCTGGTGGCTGGCGGCGAAGCTGCCCTTCGAGACACTGTCCGCCTTCACCGGCGTGCAGGTCCAGCCCGCCCCCGGCGACACCTGGCGGGCCAACTTCTACCGCTGCGGCGGAAAGACCGACGGCCAATACGCCTGCTGGAACCCGATCACGGCCGAACGCCCCGACTTCCACCGCCCCGAGTGCTTCGGGACGCTACAGTTCGAATAGCGGGAGAAGAAGAAGCATCGGCCGCAGAGACGCAGAGGACGCAGAGAGTAACTGAGCGAGCAGCAGCAGAAGAAGAAAAAGAAGTGGCTGTTCTCTGAGCCCTCTGCGCCTCTGCGGCCCAGGTTTTTCTAATGCTCGGACCGGTCAAAACTCGGTTCGCCCCGTCGCCGACGGGGCATCTGCACGTCGGCAATGCGCGGACGGCGCTGTTCAGTTGGCTGTATGCCCGCCACGTCGGCGGGACGTTCCTGCTGCGGATCGAGGACACCGACCGCTCCCGCCACGTGGAGGACGCCGTCGAGAAGATCGCCGACGACCTTCGCTGGCTGGGCATCGACTGGGACGAGGGCCACGGCGCCGGCGGCGACGCCGGGCCGTACCGCCAGTCCGAACGGCTGGCGATCTACCGCGAGCACGTCGACCGGCTGATCCGGGCCGGGCAGGCCTATTACGCCTTTGAGTCGGCCGAGGAGCTGGAGGCGACTCGCAAGGCCGTCGAGGACGCCGGCGGGGGCTTCCGCTACCAGCGGCCCGCCGAGCCGGTCACCGATCCCGCGGCCGCCGACAGGGCCCGCGCCGCCGGCAAGAGCGTGGTGGTGCGCTTCCTGAACCCGGGCAGGGACGTGACCATCCGCGATCACGTCTTCGGCGAGGTCACCATCGCCGCCGCCGAGCAGGACGACTTCATCCTGCTGAAGGCCGACCGGTACCCGACCTACCACGCCGCCAACGTGATCGACGACGGGCTGATGGGCGTGACGCTGGTGATGCGCGGGCAGGAGTTCCTCGCCCAGACGTGGCGGCAGACGCTGCTGCGGGCGGCGTGGGGGTTCCCGGAGCCCGACTACGCCCACCTGCCGCTGATCCTGGACATGCAGGGGCGGAAGCTCTCCAAGCGCGACGGCGACGTCGAGGTCCACGCCTTCCGGGCGGCGGGCTACCTGCCCGAGGCCATAATCAACTTCATCGCCCTGCTCGGCTGGAACCCCGGCGGCGACCGCGAGAAGATGTCGCGCGAGGAGCTGATCGAGGCCTTCTCCCTCGACCGGCTGAGCAAGACCAACGCCCGGTTCGACCGGCAGAAGCTGCTGGCGTTCAACACCGCCGCCGTGGCCGCGGCGGCGCCGGGCCGCCTGCTGGCGGCCTTCAAGGATTACCTGTCCCTCAACCAAACGCCGATCCCCTCGGGCGACGACGACCTGCTGGCGGCCGTGCTGGCGGCGTGCAAGGGCTTCCGGACCTTTTCGGACATCATCGACAAGGCCGGCGTCCTGTTCGGCCCCGACGACGCCTTCGAGTACGATCCCGCCGCCGTCACGAAGTTCCTGGCCAAGGGCGAGGGGTCCGGCTACGCCGTCCTGGCCGAGCTGAGGCCGCTGCTGGCGGGGGCGGAATGGACGGGCGAGGCCCTGGAGGCGCTGATCGAGCGGTTCTGCCGGGAGAAGGACCTGGGCATGGGCAAGGTCGCCCAGCCCATCCGCGTCGCCGTCGCGGGCCGGGCCGTCAGCCCCGGCATCGCCGACACCCTGGTCCTGCTGGGCAAGGACAAGACCCTCGCCCGCATCGACCGCTGCCTGGCGATGCGGTAGGGTGGGCGAACCCGCCCACCGATGCTGGATTCCGGGTCTTCTATTGTGGTGGGCGAGTTCGCCCACCCTACTGGACTTGACGAGGAACGTGTCGTGAGCGAGCCGGAAGACAGCAGAGGCAGCCAGGAGCCAGGCGCCCCCGAACAGCGCGAGTCGCTGGACTTCATCCGCAGGATCATCACCGACGACCGGCAGTCGGGCAAGTGGGGCGGGAAGGTGGTCACGCGCTTTCCGCCCGAGCCTAACGGCTACATGCACATCGGGCACGCCAAGGCCTTCGGCCTGAACTTCGGGGTGGCCGAGGAGTTCGGCGGGCACTGCGCCCTGCGCTTCGACGACACCGACCCCACCAAGGAAGAGGTCGAGTACGTCCAGGCCATCCAGGAGGACATCCGCTGGATGGGCTACGACTGGGGCGAGCACCTGTACTTCGCCAGCGACTACTTCCCGCAGATGGTCGATTACGCCGTCGAGCTGATCCAGCAGGGCAAGGCCTACGTCTGCGACCTGTCGGCCGAGGAGGTGAAGGAGTATCGCGGCACGCTCCTGAGGCCGGGCAGGGAAAGCCCCTACCGCAACCGCTCCATCGAGGAGAACCTCGACCTGTTCGAGCGGATGCGATCCGGGGAGTTCCCCGACGGCTCGCGCACCCTGCGGGCGAAGATCGACATGGCCCACCCCAACATGAACATGCGCGACCCGGTGATGTACCGGATCGTCCACGCCAGCCACTACCGCCAGGGCGACGTGTGGTGCATCTACCCCATGTACGACTGGGCCCACGGCCTGGAGGACTCCATCGAGGGCGTGACGCACTCGCTGTGCTCGCTGGAGTTCGAGAACCACCGCCCGCTGTACGACTGGTTCCTCGACCAGTTGCCCATCCACCACCCGCGGCAGATCGAGTTCGCCCGGTTCAACCTGACCCACACGGTGATGAGCAAGCGCTTCCTCCGGCCGCTGGTGGAGCGGGGGCTCGTGAGCGGCTGGGACGACCCGCGGATGCCCACCCTCCGCGGCATGCGCCGGCGCGGCTACACCCCCGCCGCCATCCGCGAGTTCCTCAAGCGCGTCGGCGTGGCCAAGTTCATCTCCACCATCGACATCGCCCTGCTGGAGCACTGCCTGCGGGCGGACCTGAACGCCACATCCCCCCGCCGCATGGCCGTGCTCCGCCCGCTGAAGGTGGTCATCACCAATTACCCCGAGGGGCACTCCGAGCAGCTCGAGGCCGTCAACAACCCCGAGGATCCTTCCGCCGGCACCCGGCTCGTGCCGTTCGGGCGCGAGCTGTACATCGAGCGGGAGGACTTCATGGAGGAGCCGCCGCGGAAGTTCTACCGGCTCGCCCCGGGCAGGGAGGTCCGCCTGCGGTACGCCTACTTCGTCACCTGCACCGACGTGATCAAGAACGACGCCGGCGAGATCGTCGAGCTGCACGGCACCTACGACCCGCAGACCCGCGGCGGGGACGCCCCGGACGGGCGGAAGGTCAAGTCCACGCTGCACTGGGTCAGCGCCGCCGACGCCGTCGACGCCGAGGTCCGGCTGTACGACCACCTGTTCAGCAAGGAAGACCCCTCCGACCTGCCGGAGGGCGCCGACGTCGCCACCTATCTCAATCCCCACTCGCTGGAGGTCCTCACCGGCTGCAAGTGCGAGCCGTCGCTGGCGGGCGTGGGGCCGCTGGACCGCTTCCAGTTCGAGCGGATCGGCTACTTCTGCGCCGACCCCGACTCCGCCCCGGCCCATCCCGTCTTCAACCGCACCGTCGGCCTGCGCGACACCTGGGCGAAGGTGCAGAAGCAGACGGGCAAGACGTAGGCGTGGTTGGTCAACCGATTATTGGCCGCGAACGACGCGAACAAAAGCAACGGAGTTGTAACAACACTTCATCTGCTTTCGTTCGCGTTGTTCGCGGCTTCTCAATCGGCCTTCGGCACCATCCAGTATCG
>DASRZG010000178.1:0-2227 GCA_035686585.1 Phycisphaerae bacterium | reverse complement strand
CTGGACGATCGGGTTGAGCAGCTCGTTGACCTGGGCCGCCATTTCCGCCTCGCCCGCCCCGGCGCCGGCGGCCGAAAGCACCATGTCCGTCACGGCCGGGGCCAGGGCCCACAGCAGCAGCGGCACGGCCAGCGACAGCATCACCGCCGAGGTCGTCCGCCGCATTCGCATGGACAGGTACAGGCTCAGCCCCAGCACGAACGCCAGGGCGCCCGCCGCCACCAGCAGCACGTGCAGCACCGCCACCGGGTGCAGCAGGCCCAGGGCGGCGAACACGGCCACGTGGCCGATCAGCACGCACCACACGGGGGCGCTCCGCCGCAGGACGCCCGCCGTCTTGGCCGCCAGCACGTGCCGGTCCGAAAGCGTCGTGGTCATCAGGATCGGCCAGCAGCGCGACTCGCGCTCCGGCGCGATGGTCCCGGCCGCCGTCACCGCGGTCCACGCCAGGCCGACGACCAGGTAAGTCACGATGAACCCCGCCTGGCCGGCCCCGTTGTCCAGCGCGCCCACGCCCAGCATCACCAGGTACGCCAGCGCCAGCGTCACCGTGCAGACGGCGATCACCACCGCCCGGGTGACCGGCTCGCCGAGCACCGGGCGGAGGAATTCCCGCCAGAGGATCGGCGAGCCCTCCACGCGGCGGATCGGGCCCGTGTCGATCGGGGCGGAATCCGCCACCGGCGGCGCCGGGGGGGCGGATGCCGGCGGCAACAGCTCCCCCAGCACGATCGGTCGAACCGAGGCCGCGGCCGCCACCTGGATCCCCGACACCGGCGGCAGGGACGGCAGCGGCTGGAAGGCGGCGTCCTCCCCCGTCGCCTGCCGCAGCGCCACCTTGCGCAGGGCCCTCGCACACAGCACGAGCACGCCGAACGACGCCGCCAGCATGATCCCGCAGTGCACCGGCCACAGGAACACCAGCCCCAGCATCCCCGCGGCCGGGTTCAGCAGCGCCATCGACTGCATCGCCAGCATGGCGAACGGCACGAAGAACGGGATCAGGAAGTACCCGACGCACGTCATCACCAGCACCAGCGACGCCACCGCGTAGACGCCCACGATCGTTCCGATCGAGACGGCGATGGTCACGTACGCCCGCCGGAACCGCATCGAATGCAGCATCGTCACCGCGCCGGCGAACAGGCTGGCGGTGGCGGCGATCCCCAGGCCGGCCACCACGAACCCCCACGGCACGCCGCCCAGCACCCGCACGATCGCCAGCAGCGGGAAGCTGATCGCCAGCAGCACCAGGATCTGCAGCATGTGCCCCAACAGCTTGCCGGTGACAATCCGCAGGTTCGTCAGCGGCGTCGTCACCAGCACCGCCAGCGTGCCGCTGCCGATCTCGTCGCTGAACGACGTGCTGGTCACGATCACCGCCATCAACTGGGCGGCGATGCACTGGAACCACATGACCAGGTTGACCACCCTCTTGCCCACCTCGGGCATCCGGCTGATCCGCAGGCCCGGGCTGAGGCTGACGTCGAACCGCACCACCGCCAGCCAGCTCAGCACCACGAAGACCGTCAGCGCCGCCAGGTAGGCGAAGCGGAACACGTACTGCCTCCGCTGCCGGCTGGCGACGCGGAGCTCCTTCGTGAAGACCGGGCCCACCAGCGAAGCGAGGCGGAACAGCCGGTTCGACTTCTTCACACCGTCGACCATAGGTGCATGATCCCCCACCGGGGGTGACACACTATCATCGCCGCCGGAGGGGCGCCAGGCAAGGGGAACCCGACTCGCGGGCGCGAGTCAATTGCGGATTGCGGATTGAACAGCGGAAGAAGCAGGCAGAGCCGCACCGAAGAGCGCTTCTTCTTCTGCTGTTTCTCAAATCCGCAATTCGCAATCCGCAATCCGCAATGGGATAATCCGCAATCCGCAATTCGCAATCCGCAATGGAGTAATCCGCAATCCGCAATGGAGTAATTCGTCAATCGACATTCGTCAATCGACAATCACTTCACCCGCGACTTCCTGATCTGCCTCCCCCCGCGTCCGGTGGACTTGGGCGGGGCGTCGGCGGCGGCTTGATCCTTTTCCTTGAGGGCGGCGATGCGGTCGCGGAGGGCGGCGGCGCGTTCGAACTCCAGCTCCTCGGCCGCCGCCAGCATCTCGGCCTCCAGCTCGGCGATCCGCTGTTCGCGGTCGTATTCGTCCTCGCCGGCGTGGATGGCCTCGCGGGCGATGCGGTGGGCGGCCACCTCCTGCGACAGCGACGTGC
>DASRZG010000177.1:0-2160 GCA_035686585.1 Phycisphaerae bacterium | reverse complement strand
TGATCGATGGCCTCCGGGACCCGGACCGGATGGTGCGGACGGAGGCGGCCTGGGCGCTGCGCTGGTCGCGGTCCAACGCCGCCGCCAAGGCCCTGCTGGCGGCCACGCGCGACCCGGAGCGGATCGTCGCCCACTACGCGGCGTGGACGCTGCGGCGGTGCATCCTGCCCCATTGCCCGGATCTGCCGGCGCTGAAGGGGCGGCGCGTCACCGTCCCGCCGCTGATGCCCGAGCCGCACCGGCCTTCGGCCGCCGCCGGGGCGGTCGATGACGACGCCAGGGCCTTCGAGCAGTTCGCCTGCTCCAGTTCCCTGCCGACCTGCCGGGCGGCGATGGCGGCCCGGCCGCCGGCTGCGGACGGGCACCGGGGCAGGGCCTACGCGGCGGCCGCCGCGGCCAAGCTGATCCACATCGACGGCTACCCCGAACCGCCCGTCAGGCCGACGGAGTTCCGCGCGGTCTGCTCGGCCGACGCCCTGCACATGCACATCCGCTGCGCCTACCGCGGCCGGGGTGAGCTGGCCGCCCGGCATACCGAGTACGGCAGTTCCGTCCACGCGGACAACTCGGTCGAGGTCTTTCTGGACCCCTCGGGCCGCGGGAGGGGGCCGTACTTTCAGATTGCCGTCAACACCCGCAACGCCCGCTGCGATGCGCTCACCTGGCCGCCGGGGCACACGTGGAAGCCGGCCGGGCGGCGGGGCGGCGAAACGTGGCGGCCGGCCGGCGTCCGCTCCGCCGTCCGCGTCGAGAAGGGGTTCTGGACGGTCGAGATTGTCGTCCCCTTCGCCGACCTGGGCCTGCGGGCCGGGCGGATCAACAAGCTCTGGCGGATGAACGTGGTCCGCAACGCCCGGCTGGCCGAGGGGCAGGAGACCACCTCCTGGTGCGACCTGGGCGACTACGACGCCCACCAGCCGGGGAAGTTCGGCTGGCTGTGGGTGGACGCCGGCAGCGTGGTCAACGCCGACGCCGCCGTCTTCGAGGCCGAGCCGCTGCCGCTGGAGCCCAACCTGCCCGGGTGGGTGCTGCTGCGGGGCTACCCCTCCGTCCGCGACGGCCGGCTGGTCGCCCCGTTCGGCACGTCGCTGCTGCGGTGGACCGGGACGATCCCGCACGAGGCCTTCGAGGTGACGGCCGAGGCGATGATCCGCCACCAGTTCCGCCTGCTCTTTTCGCCCGATCCGGCCAACCGGCAGGTGTCCTGGATGGCCGCCTACATCAACACGATCAACGAGATCAACGTCGCCGGCATGCACCGCTGGGACCACTGGGCGCCGGAGCTGCCCGGGCACCTGGGGATCTTCAAGGAGGTCTACCCGCGCCTGACCCACAGCCGCTGGTACGAGATCACCGTCCGAGTCCGCCCCGACCGCATCCAGACCCTTTTGGACGGCGCCGTCCACATGGAGCTGCCCAACCCCAACCCCGACGTCCGCTACTTAGGGATGGCCCTGATCGGCGGGGGCAGCGTGCGCAAACTCCGCCTCCGCCCGCTGGGGTGATCGTGCGTCGGCAGCGGGCGGATCAGGAGCCGCGAACAACGCGAACGGGGATTCAGTGAACGGAAGCAGCCTTGCGGGGGGAGTGGTGAGGGAGCGAGAGGTCCCTTTGCGGCCGGGGCCGGCGCAGGCCCTTGGGATGAAAGGGCCTGCTATCTCCCGCGGATTGTCTCCTGTAGCGCTCGGACCTGGGCTGCCTGATCGGCCCTTCCCAGCTTCTCGAATGCGGCGGCGGATTGGTCCAGAACCGCAAGGGCCTCGTCGGCGTGGCCTGCGACGGCCAGGACCTGCCCCAGCAGAACGCCCACAGCGGCGATTCCATCGGGGCGCTGGAGCTTCGTCAATAGCCGGAAGCTCTCGTTCAACTCGTCGAAGATCACCTGCGCCTCGCCCTTCTCCAGGCCCCCGCGGTCCAGGCGGAGGCTCGCGCATGTGTAGCGGAGATTCGCGATCAGGTCGACGTCCTGAAGTCGCTGTACAGCGGGAAGGGCCTCCTCAGTGAGGATGTGCAGGGCTTCCTCGGCCTTCCCCTGCTGCTGGAGGATGTCGGCGATCTTGCTCATGGTGACGGCCCGCTCTCGCACGTCGCCCAGCCGCTCGAAGACGGGCAGCTCCTCCTCGCGCCGGATGCGCAGGGCCTCCTCGAGCTCGCCCCGGT
>DASRZG010000176.1:0-21495 GCA_035686585.1 Phycisphaerae bacterium | reverse complement strand
TACAGCTCGCGGTAGATATACCGTGCCACGGGCAGGGCCAGGGTGTAGCTGGGCGCGGCGAGATGCCCTTCCGGCCCGGCCAGCCGCCACCTCTCCCCGTTCCGGACGAGCCGCCCGCCGACGATGCACGGAAAATAGGTGTAGCTCCCCTTGGGCTGGCCGGGGCAGCGAACCTTATAGTACCACCTGCCCGCCTTGGAGTAGACTGACCCCATCGGCGGGTCCTTTCCCGCCCCTGATTTGCTACCGCCTCTCATAACTCATTACCCCCACGGGGTTTCGAACCCCGGTCTCCAGGATGAGAACCTGGTATCCTAGGCCACTAGACGATGGGGGCGTCTATGCAGTCGAAGTGTAGCCGGTGGCGGCGGCGGGGTCAACCAGCAAGATCGGCGCGACGGCCGAAAAAGTCCGGGCGGATTGCAGGGCGGAGCGGCCGGGCGTACAATCATCCGTTCCCATGAGCGTGCGGGTTCTACATTGCGACGACCCCCTGGCCGATCCGGCGGTGATCGCGCTGCGGGAGAAGCTCCGCGCCGGCGGGCTGGTGTCGGCCGAAGGTGAGCAGGTGGACGTGCCCGCGGCCGTGCGGGAGATCATCGCTGACGTGGCCGAGCGGGGCGACGAAGCGGTCATCGACTGGACGGTGAGGCTGGACCGGGCCGAGCTGACGCCGGAGACGCTGTGGGTGCCGGCCGAGCAGATCCGCGCCGCCCACGAGGCGGCTGATGCGGACTTCCTGGCCCTGATTCGCCGGGCGACGGCCAACATCCGCCAGTACCAGCAGCGGATCATGGTGACCGCCCCCGACCCGCTCCGCCGCGGCGGGCGGGAGCTGGGCGTGCGATACACACCGCTGGACCGGGTGGGCGTGTACGTGCCGGGCGGCAGGGCGGTGTACCCCTCGACGGTGCTGATGACCGTGGTGCCGGCGCAGGTGGCGGGGGTGGGCGAGATCGTCATCGCCAGCCCGCCGCTGAGCGGCGGCGACGTCAATCCGATGGTGCTGGCCCTGGCGGGGGAGCTGGGCGTCTGGGGCGTGCTGCGGGCGGCGGGGGTGCCGGCGCTGGCGGCGCTGGCGCTGGGAACCCGCTCGATCCAGCCGGTGGCGAAGATCGTGGGCCCCGGCAACGCCTTCATCGCCGAGGCCAAGCGACAGCTCTTCGGGCGGGTCGGCATCGACAGCATCGCCGGACCCTCGGAGGTGCTGATCGTCGCCGACGAGACCGCCCCGCCGAAGTGGCTGGCGGCCGACATGCTCGCCCAGGCCGAGCACGACCCCGGCTCGGCCGTGCTGGTCACGCCGTCGAAGGACCTGGCCGAGAAGGTCGCCGCGGAGATCGACCGGCAGCTTCCCGAGCTCGCCCGGGCGGGGGCGATCGCCTCGGCCCTGGAGGCGTATTCGGCCATCATCGTCACGGGCAGCCTGGAGGCCGCCTGCGACGTCGCCAACGACTTCGCCCCCGAGCACCTCCAGATCATCGTCGCCGACGAGCGGGCCGCCCTCGAGCGGATCCGCCACGCCGGGGCGATCTTCCTGGGCCCGCACACCCCGGTGCCGCTGGGCGACTACTACGCCGGCCCGTCGCACGTGCTGCCGACCGGCGGAACGGCGAGGTTCTTCGGCCCGCTGTCGGCCAACGACTTCCTCAAATCCACCAGCCTGCTCCGCTACGACGCCGACGCCGCCAACGCGGACGCCGCCGACGTGATCGACTTCGCCACCCGCGAAGGCCTGACCGCCCACGCCGAGGCGGTTCGGGTGCGGCGGGATTAGCCGCGAACGGCGCGAACAACGACAAGACAGATTTGGTGAAACGAACGACGAGAACAACGACGCCGGGCAATGGGAAAAGGCGGGCGCGTGCAGGGCGAAGGCCGTCCAATACGTAAACGGGACCTGCTGTATCCCGAGGAGAGCTACAGGATCAAGGCCGCCTGCATCGCGGTACACGATGAACTCGGATGTGGGTTCCTGGAGAAGGTGTACGAGAACGCACTGGCCGTCGAGCTCCGCCGGGAGGGGTTCAAGGTCCAGCAGCAAAGCGCCTTACAAGTGTTCTACGGGCGCGTATTGGTCGGCGATTTCGTGGTGGACCTGCTGGTGAACGAGACGTTTATCATGGAGATCAAGGCCACGGAGCGGGATCATCCGCTGCACAAGGCTCAGTTGATCAACTACCTCAAGGCCGCCGGGCTGCCCTTGGGGTTCCTGGTGAACTTCGGGAAGGAGCACTTCACCTTTGAGAGAGTCGTGTTCACGAAATGATCGTTGTTTCACAACAAGTTGTATCTTCTGTTGTTCGCGTCGTTCGCGGCTAAAAGGCCGAACCCATGACCTACTTTCGCGAGAATATTGAACGGATGGCCGGGTATGTGCCGGGCGAGCAGCCGGCGGCGGGGGCGAAGGTCGTCAAGCTGAACACCAACGAGAACCCGTATCCGCCTTCGCCGAAGGCGTTGGAGGCGCTGCGGGCGATCGGGGAAGATGCCCTCCGCCGCTACCCGGACCCGCTGGCGACGCGCTTCCGGGCGGTGGTCGCGGAGGTGCTCGGCGTGCCGGTGGACTGGATCATTGCCGGCAACGGTAGCGACGAGGTGCTGACGATGATCCTGCAGGCCTTCGTCGGGCCCGGCGACGCCGTGGCGTATCCGATGCCGACCTACGTGCTGTACCGGACGCTGACGGAGATCCAGGAAGGCCGGTGCGTGGAGGTGCCGTTCGACGAGGAGTACCGCCTGCCCGCCGAGGAGTTGGCGGCGGCGCGGGCGAAGCTGACCTTTGTCGCCAGCCCCAACAGCCCCTCGGGCACCGCCTACGGCCTCAAGGAGTTGGAAGAGTTGGCCGGGCGGGTGCCGGGCGTGCTGGTGGTGGACGAGGCGTACGTGGACTTCGCCGACGCGACGGCCTTGGACCTGGTCCGCCGGCGCGACAACGTGCTGGTGCTGCGGACGTTGTCGAAGGGCTACTCCCTCGCCGGGCTGCGGCTGGGGTTCGGCGCGGGGCAGCCTTCCCTGCTGGAGGGCCTGTGGAAGGTCAAGGACAGCTATAACGTCGACGCGATCGAGCTGGCCGTGGGAGCGGCCGCATTCGCCGACCAGGCCTACAAGATCGCCAACGCCGAGAAGGTCAAGGCCTCGCGGGCGAAGCTGGCCGGCGAGTTGGAGGCTTTGGGCTACCGCGTCTGGCCCAGCCAGTCGAACTTCCTCCTGGCCCGGCCGCCGGCGGGGGATGCGGGACGGATATACCTCGCCCTCAAGGCGGAGGGAATCTTCGTCCGATACTTCCAACAGCCAGCCCTGGAAGACAAGCTGCGGATTACTGTCGGCACCGATGAGCAGAATGGTGTGCTTGTGCGGGCGTTGGAACAGGTCCAAGGTCTGAGGCAGTAGGTCTAAGGGAGCTGGAACAGGTCCAAGGTCTAAGGCAGTAGGTCTAAGGGAGCTGGCACAGGTCCAGCGTTTAAGGCAATAGGTCCAAGGAAGCAGATCGAACGGAAAGCGGGTTGGTGCGGGCCTCACGGATAGAGGGATGGCGGGCATGGGTGAGATTCGAGGGTACAAAGACCTGATCGCGTGGCAGAAGGCGATGGATCTGGTTGTGCTGGTGTACCGCCTGACGGCGTCCTTTCCGAGAGAGGAGCGCTTCGGCCTGACAGCCCAGGCCCGGAAAGCGGTCATCAGCGTCCCGAGCAACATTGCTGAAGGCTATGGCCGGTCCAGCAAGAGGGACTATATGAGATTCCTGGAGATTGCCCGGGGCTCGGCCAACGAACTGGAGACGGAATTGCTGGCGGCGAAGCTCCTCAAGATGGGTACGGCTTCGGAGTTCCCGCCTGTCTTCGATCTGACCAACGAGGTACAGCGGGTTGTCTCGGGACTGATCCTCAGCCTTGACAGAAGCCCCAGCAAGAGGCTAACTCGTGCTTCGGAACAGGTCCCCAGGCAAGCAAAGCAACTCGACGCCTGAGGCGCCTGTCCACGGATATCAGTCAGTCGACAACCGACGCCGTTTCGCCCTTAGACCTTGGAGCTTCCGGCAGTGCCCTTAGAAATATTGCCTTAGACCTTGGAGCTTCCGGCAGTGCCCTTAGACCTACTGCCTTAGACCTTGGACCTATTTCCGCTTCGAATATCGGACGACGCCCCAATGAGCCACCGCAACTCGACGATCCGCCGCAAGACCAAGGAAACGAACATCGAGCTGAAGCTCAACCTCGACGGCGCCGGCCAGGTCAGTGCCGCCACGGGCGTGGGTTTTCTCGACCACATGCTGGACCATCTCGGCAAGCACAGCCTGTGCGACCTGACGGTCACCGCCAGCGGCGATCTGCACGTGGACGATCATCACACGGTCGAGGACGTGGCCATCTGCCTGGGGCAGGCGCTGGCAGAGGCGTTGGGAGACAAGGCCGGGATTCGCCGGTACGGCTGGGCGTCGGTGCCGATGGAGGAGTCGCTGGCGAACGTGGCGCTGGACCTGTCCGGCCGGGCGGCGGTGGTGATGAACGTCCCGTTCGTCGGCGACAAGATCGGCACGTTCGACGTGCAGTTGATCGAGGAGTTCCTCCGCCGGCTCGGGGCGGTGGCGGCGATGAACCTGCACGTCAACGTCCCGTACGGCACCAACGACCACCACATCGCCGAGGCGATCTTCAAGGCGTTCGCGCAGGCGCTGCGCGTCGCCAAGAGCGTCGACCCCGAACGGGCGGGGGAAGTCCCCTCGACCAAGGGGACGCTTTGACCTGAAGAGATTCTCCGCGCGGGACCGAAAGCCCACGGATCGCTATCCGTGGGCTTTTTCAACGCTCTGCGCGTGCAACGGAGGAGAGTCTTATCAAAAAATCCTTCATCCTCTCGCGCCAGCGGTCGTAGAAGCGGACGTCGCCCCAGTGCCAGGGGACGCCGTTGTGGGGCATGAGGTGGCGGTCGTGGTCGCCGGGGGCCAGGGCGAGGGTTTTTTGCAGGTACTCTTCCGCCTCGGCGGCGAGTGGAGCGCGGGACCCGGTGCGGTTGGCGGCGATCAGGTCTCTCAGGGCCAGGTAGTACCGCAGGTCGTTGACGCCCGCGGCCATGGCGGCGACGGTGTGGCTGCGGAGGACCTTCCCGTCCCTGGGCTCAAACGGCCCGCGGGTGTGCCAGAAGTGCCAGTAGCAGGCGCCCGTCGACGCCAGCATGAGCCCCGGCTGGTACCGCCCCACGTCCAGGCGCCAGCCCGTCCCGCAGATGCCGAAGCGCCCCTCACGCTTCTTCACGAACTCGTACACCAGCGGGCCGGTCCAGTCGACCGGGTCGTCCAGCACGGGCAGGTTGTACCAGTCCCACGTGCGGACCATGTCCTTGAACTGCACGTCCGCGATGGTGACGGCGGAGGGGACCTCCTTGTTCAGCCAGCCCATCGACGGATGCACGTCCCGCCGGTCGCCGGGCTCGTCAGAGACCATGTACAGCAGCTCCGGCCAGCCGGCCTGGCGGGCGTGATCGTGGGCGGCGCGGGCGAGCTTGCGGTATCCCTCCTCGAAGCGGTCGTCCGTGCCGGTCTTGTACTTGCCCTGCCAGTCGGGGCGGCCCGAGGCGATCTGGTACCACTTGCGGGGCTGGTCCTCGCTCATGTTCGGCTCGCGGTACAGGCCGATGCCGCCGGTGACCTTGGCCAGCGAGACCATCTTGCGAACCTGTGCGTCGGCGGCGTCGAAGTCGGCCCCCGCTCCGTTCGTCCGGGTGAACAGGTAGTCGAACAACAGCAGGTAGTTGAACCGCGCCTTGCCGTAGGCGCGGTAGAAGGCGTCGTCGCGGTCCATCCCCATCCCGATGTTGTAGATCCCGCCGACCCAGTAGCCGGTCATGGGCGGGATGGTTACGGGCAGGACCTCCAGCACGACCGGCAGATCCGCCAGGGCGGTTTCCCCCGCCGCTATCCGGACTGAGCCGGTGTAGACGCCCGCGGCCTGGCCGGCGGGGACGTCGATGCCCAGCAGGAACTCGGCCGTCTGGCCGGCGTCGAGGCGTGGGATCGGGGCGTAGTCGCTGACGTAGTCGCCCAGCGCCTCCAGGTCGATCCTTTCTTCCTTCAGCTCCCCGTCGACCGCCACCAGCGGCGAGGCTGTCACGGTCACCTCCGCCAGCGGGGAGACGGCGTGGACGCCGAGGCGGAGCTGGAGGCGCTGGCCGCGCATGGCGAAGGCATCGAGGCGTTCGACGGCCTCGTGGGCGAAGGCCT
Organism: Phycisphaerae bacterium; assembly: GCA_035686585.1. Lineage (GTDB taxonomy): Bacteria > Planctomycetota > Phycisphaerae > SM23-33 > SM23-33 > DASRZG01. The sequence goes on along the minus strand of DASRZG010000176.1, from coordinate 15,275 downwards.
TGCAGCGCGGCATGTTCACCGGGCGTGCGAAGACCACGGCGCCGCCGCGGGCGGCGCGCTTCAGAGGCCCGACCCGATCCACGCTGACGGCCGGCTGCTCGAAGAGGATCGGGTCGGTCATCCAGACGGTCCCGGGCTTGTCGGCCTGGAGAAAGGGCTGGGGCGTCTGCTTGCCGGTGATCCGCAGTCGCGCCAGCCCGGCGGATTTGGCCCACAGGGGAGCGGGGACTTGCTGGCGGGCCTTCCGGACGGTCTCGGCCTGAACCATCGCCGCCTGCGCGTCCACGCCCCAGGCGTCGGTGCCGCCGGCGTCGAAGCGGTAGCAGTGCCACGCCCGCCGGCCTCGGAGGGTGATGCCTTCCCGGCCCTGGAAGGCGGGCGGGTCGAACTTGACGGACACGCCCGATCCCCAGAAGCCCCAACCGTCGTGGGCGACGTTGTCGGTCTTCGCCCAGAAGCTGAAGTGGTAGGGAACGTCCTTGCGGAACCGGACGGGCTGGCCGACGGCGAGGTTGACGGTGGCGTTGGCGGGCAGGTCGATGCGGACGATCCTGCCGGCGTCGGCGGGGGCGTCGGCGGGACGTTCGACCTCCTTGCCCGGCAGTCGCGGCAGGAGGTTATTGGGATTGGCGTGCAGGTCGAGCCGGGCTGTCTTGCCGGGCTGGTTGCCGGCGGCGATCTGAAATCGCAGCGACGCCCCGGCGGGGAATCGCTTCACGACGAAGACGATCTCGTCGCTTCCCGGGCTCCTGGCGGGTGGCATGGGACGGAGCATGTGCGGGACCTCGGCGCCGTCGGCGTCGAGGATGCGAAGGCGCCCGCTGTCGACGACCCCGTCCGGCAGGTTCGGCCCGAAGACCTTCCACACGGTCAGCAGCACCGGCCAGTCGGTCTTGTCCTGCCCGGTGGTGTTGGTGAGCGTGACGTCGGCGGTCATGTCCGCCGATGCGCTGGCCGCCGCCAGCAGCAGGACGGCGACGGCGAGCAAGGTTCGCGGCGGGGCGGTCGGGTTGGCTTGCATGGGATCACCTCTGGGCGCCGAAGAGGCGCTTGGCGGCGGAGACGCTGCATTTCTGGTATTCGGCGTAGGCGAGCGCAGCCTGGGTGCGGACCGTGTCGGCGTCGGCGCCGGCCGCCCAGGCGCGGAGGATCGCGTCGAGCGTGTAGGCTTCCGGGGCCATCAGGCCGGTGGTGGTGACCAGCGGCCCGCAGCCCGCGCGGGCCAAGGGGGCGGCGAAGTAGTCGCGGCTCTTGCAGGCGAGGACGACGGCATGGGCCGGGCCGGCGCGGCGGCCTCGCGCGGGGACCTCCGGCGGGCGCATCTCCATCAGGCCGTTGTGGCCGACGAAGCAGACCATGTCCGCCCACCCGCCGGCCTGGAGGGTCGGGGCGCGCGGGTCGGACAGGCCGACGGCCAGGCGGTGTCCGCCGCCGGCGGCATCGAGGAAGTCCCGCAGCGCCGTCGCCATCCGGGCGCCGTCGTACGCCTCGGCGACGACGTACACCTTCGCCCCGCTCCACGTGCCGCGGAAGGCGGTCCGGTCGAGCACGCCGTCCGGGCGCGGGCCCGGCAGCGCAAGGCCCTCCCAGTGTCCGGCTCGTCGGAAGAAGGTCTTCACACCGTACATGGCGCCCCAGTAGAGGTTGTTCCGCGGGTCCTGCCCGTTGCCGAGGGCGGCGGGGACGGGGACGATCCCCTGGTGGCGGTTGTCCGCGAGGCACACAAAGACGTGGACGACCTTGTACTCCCTCGGGCGGTGCGGCTCGTCAGGGGTCGCCAGGCGGGACGTCGGCTGCGGCGGGCCGGGCCGGGTCGCCGGCCCCGTCCGCGTGATCGGCTGGGTGGGCGGTGGGCTGTTCCTCCGGCAGCCCGGGGCGGCGCACAGCCAACCCGCCAGCAGCAGGGCCGCGGCCAGGGGGATTGTGCGCGAGATGGCGGATCGGAACATGCTTTCATCCTCGTTTCCAACGGACGGCCCAGCCCAAGCCCACGCGCCATGGCGGCGGTACCGGCCGCGCCGCTTGCGGGTTCGCAATGCCCCTCAGCCACCCTCGATCCGCACAAGGCGCTGCAATCCGCCATTCCGTTCCGGGCGGCGCACGTGGGCTATTTCTCGGTCAGTCGAATGACGCCGTCGAAGTCCAGGACCTCGGGCGGGTCGGCCAAAGCCTGGGCGCACAGGTCGAGGTAGGCGCGGGCGGGGCCGTCGGGGCGGTCGGCCAGGAGGGCGGCGAAGAGGTCGTAGCCGGCCTGGAACTGGCCGCGGGCGTACAGGGCGACGCCGTCGGTGAACCGTTGGGCCAGCTCGACCAGCCCGTCGGCGCCCTCCCCGTCGATACCCAGCGGCTCCCACACGGACACGGGCTGGCTCTTGCCGACGACCAGGATCCTCCCCATCGGCCTGCCGATCAACCCCTCCCCGCCGGCCTGCCAGGCCTGGTCGTTGACCAGGATCCGCGAGCCGAAGAACTTGTTGGCCGTCTCCAGCCGGGCGGCGAGGTTGACCGAATCGCCGATGGCGGTGTAGGCCACGCGCTGCGTGGAGCCCATGTTGCCCACCAGCACGTCGCCGGTGGTGATGCCGGCGCGGGCGCCCAGCTCGACGTCGGCGGGCAGCAGGCCTTCGGCGTGCAGCTCGGCCGTGAACGCCGGCAGGAACGTCTGGCAGGCGATGGCGGCGTGCAGGGCGCGGGCGGAGTGATCCGGCTGGGCGATGGGGGCGCCGAAGAAGGCGAACACCCCGTCGCCCTCGTACTTGCTCAGCGTGCCGCCGTGGGTGAGCTGGATGATCTCGCCCACCCGGTCGAGGTAGCGGTTCAGCAGGCTGACCGTCCGCTCCGGCCCGAGGCGCTCCGACAGCGACGTGAAGCCCGCCAGGTCGGAAAACAGGCAGCTCAGCTCCCGCCGCTGCCCGCCCAACGCCGCCTGCGACGGGTCCGAGACGAGCCGGTCCACCATGGCCGGGGACAGGTACTGCTTGAACGTGCTGGTGATCTGGCGCTTCTGGCGCTGCTCGGTGAGCTGGCGGTACGTGGTCACCACCGCGAAGCTGGACAGCATGGCGACGACCGGCGCCACGGCCCCGATCCAGTAGGTCGTCGAGCTCCAGACGGCCGCGTTGATCCCGGCGTAGCCCAGCACCGCCGCCGCCAGGACGATCGACGACTGCACCGGCCCGCGGGTGGAGGTGACGGCCGTCACCAGCATCCCCGCCAGCAGGACCAGGACGGCCGAGAACCACGTGGCCCGGGAGACGAACCGCCCGCTCAGGATGGTATTGAGGACGTTGGCGTGGACGACCACGCCGGGGGTGCGCTCCTGCAGCGGCGTGGGCACGAAGTCCGCCGCGGCCGTCGAGACCGACCCGACCAGCACGATCTTGCCGCCGACCCGCTCCGTCAGCCGGGCCTTGGCCTCGGCGAGGCTCTTGCGGAGGCGGGCGTCGGCCTCCTCGATCCGCGCCAGCAGCGCCCGCAGGGCGCGGAGCCGGGCCAGCTCCGGCGGGTCGTCCGCCTGGGCGGCCGCGGCCAAGTAGAACGAGTCGACCTCCTCGATCAGCCCCTTGCAGGCCTGATCGACCGCCTTTTCCAGTTCGCGTTCGCGGGCCGCCAGGTCCTCCAGCGGCGGGGGGGGCTGGCCGGGCGTAAACAGCAGCGCCCCCTGGCGCGCCCGCAGGGCGGCCTGGTGGCGCTCCCAGGCCTCGTCGGCGTCGGCGAAGGCCTTCTGCACGTCCTGGCGGTCCAGCAGCAGGGCGCTCTCGATGCAGAGGTGGCGGGAGAGGTTGAGGTTGTGCCGCAGCGACTCCCGCGCGTCCCACAGGTCGGCGGCGGCGACGGCGGAGATGTGCCGGGCGACCGTTTCGTCTTTGCTCAACCGGACCCAGTTGACGTACGTCCTGCCCGTCCTGTCGGCGGGGATGGCGCGGGTGAAGCCGTCCGGGAACGTCAGCGTGATCCGCCCCGGGCGCGCCGCCAGCCGCCACGGCCGGCCGTGGGTGTCGGCGAGGGTCTCCGCCGCCACCGCCAGGGCCAGTTGGGGGAACACCCCCTCGCCCGTCCGCGTCAGCAGGGGGATTCGCCGGACGATCCCGTCGTCATCGGGCTTGATGAAGTGGACGAAGCCGCAGTGCCGCGCGGCCGAGGCCAGGGTGACCAGCGGGGGCACCATCCGCCCGCGGGGCAGGTTGAGTGCTTCCAGTCCGGCGTCGTCCAGCGCGAACCGGCCCATCTCGTTGAGGGCGCGCTGGCGGAGGTAGGCGCGGCCGATGATGTCGTCGGCCTCCTCGCGCTGCTCGTCCCGGCCAAGCATCTTCCGGGTGAGGTCGCGCTTCGACAGGGCCGGCTCGGCGGACAGCAGGGCGGCGATACGGCGTTCGTAGGCGTTCTGGGTGGCGGGGGACATGGCCGGGCCGACGATGGCCAGGTCGAGCCCGAGCTCTCCCGCCGCCTGCTCGCGGGTGAGGGAGGGGCGGGAGCTGACCATGGCGGTCAGGGACTCGACCAGGTGCTCATAGGGGTCGGCGGCGTCGGGACGGTCGTCGCCCAGAACGTTGACGTGCATCGCCAGGAACAGCTCATGGCTGCGGGCCATGGCGTCGGCCAGCTCCACGTCGTCCAGGACCAGCACGGGGGGCAGGTCGGGGTTGAGGACGGGGTCGGCATTCGCCTGGTAGAGGTCGGTCTGCCCCTGTTGGACGAACCGGGGCTGCTGGGGGTGGTGCAGGACCACGTCCAGCAGCACGCGGCGCGCGCCGCATTCGTTCAGGGTGTCGATCAACTGCGCCAGCCGCCGTCGGGGCCAGGGCCACCGGCCGATCTGGTCCATCGCCTTGTCGTCCAGGTCCACGTGGACGATGTCGGGATGGGCCGAGACGGTGGGCAGGCGGCGGAACCGCAGGTCCAGCGCCCAGTGCTCCAGCAGCCGGAACGGGGCGGTGTCCTCGGCCGCCGCCACGATCAGCGTCGCCGCCAGCCCCAGCCCGATGCCCCGGAGCGTCCTGCCGGTCTTTCCGGATGCCGCCATGGACGCCAATGTAGCCCGGCGGACCCTTCGCGCCAACGGCGGTTTCGTTCCGGCGTCCGGTCACCGGTCACGTGTCATCGCCGGGCTCAATCGTGCTGCCCTGGCGCCGGCGGCCTGACAACGGGGGGCGGGCCGATGTGGCTGGAGCGCTTCTTGGGCTTGATCACCTTCTTGGGCCCGTGGTGCTTGGGGGGTTTGATGGTGTTTCCGGCCCCGGTGCCGGCGCCGGCGAAGCCGATGGCCCCGCGCCCCCCGCCGCTTTGGACCAGGCTGCTCTTTTCGGCGGTGCTGAGCCCGCCGAAGGCGTCGCCCAGTTGGGGGGCCGAGGCGGCCTTGACCGCCTCGACGTGCCGGGTCATGGTGCTGGAGGTCTGTTCGGTGGGCTCGACGTGGCGCGTCTTGCCGCCGACCTGGCAGGTCCAGGTCCCGTCGCCGCAGCGCAGGCGGTAGCCGAAGTCGGCCATGTACGCCAGCTCGCCGCTGGTGCCGGTGATGGCGAGGGTGGAGACGGGGGTGGTGATGCGGAAATCGCTCAGGCCGCGGGCCTTCTCCACCTGGGCGCGGATCGCGCCGTACTTGATCCCCAGCCGGGCGCGGGTGACCTGCCCGTCCTGGCGGAACCCGCCGATGCCCATCTTGGTCGCCCGCCGGACGACGATCTCGGCCCTGTCGGCGAACGTCAGCACCACCCGCGTGCGGAAGCCCGTGCGGATGATGGTCGTCTCGTCCAGTTGGTCGCCGACCTTCAGGGCCACCCACTGGTCCCGGGTCCCCGGGACCAGGCGCTGGGCGACGCCCTCGACGGCCTTGACCGTCACCTGCAGGGGCGTGCCTTCCTCCGCCGGCGCGGTGGCGGGCGCGGGGCGCGTGGCGGGGGCGGTGGTGGCGGCCCGGGTCGTCGGCGCGGGCGGCGCCTGGGCGGAGGCGCCCGCGGCGAGGACCGCCACGGGCAAAAAGACCGATACCACGATGTACGCTCGCCCTGTCATTGCGTCACCGGCCTCCAGAACCTTGGGCTGATGGGAACACATATGGCGCCGCCCGGGATCCTCTCTCCACGCGCCGACTTGTCCCTCGACCACCGCCCATTATAAGGGAATGGCTGGAGGTGTGTGGGAATATCCCGCCCCGGGGGCGAGGGTCGATTCGGGATGGCGGCCGTGCGGATCCTCCGTCCGCCATCAGCAACTACCGCGCCTTGTACATGCCTTCCTCGTCGATGACGATGCCGTTGGAGCCGGAGCTGCCGGAGCAAGGCGGAGGCCGGCGGAGCAGGACGCGGGCGCCCTGCCCGGCCCCGTCGAAGCCGATGATGCCTCGCCCGCCGCCGAGGAAGAACAGGCTCCGCTGCTCGCTGCGGCTAAGGCCCACCGGCCCGAGGAAGGGCTGATAGGCGGCCTGGACCAGGTAGATGTTGCGGACGAAGGTGGTGTTGACGTCCTCCGTTCCGCGAGTGCCGCGGTGGCGTGCCCCGCACCGCGTGGCCCAACTGCCGTGGTCGCCGTCGAGGGCGAAGCCGAAGTCGCCCGTGTACGCCATCGTCCCGCCCGTGCCGGTCACCGCGAACACGGACACCGGCGTGGCGACCCGGAAGTCGTTGGGGCCCCGGGCCTTCTCGACACTGGCGCGGATCGAGCCGTACTTCATCCCCAGCTGCGTGCAGGTGACCTGGCCGACCTTGCGGAACTGCCCGATGCCCAGCTTGGTGGCCCGGTCGATCACTACCTCGGAGTTGTCCGCCATCGCCAGCACCACCCGCGTGCGGAAGCCGGTGCGGATGAGCGTGTTCTCACCCAGCTTGTCGCCGACCTGGAGGGCGACCCAGGTGGGGGTGAGATTGGGGGGGGCGTTCGGGGCCACCGTGGTCCGCTGGGCGGAGCCGGTGACTTCCTTGACCGTCACGACCAGCGGCGTGCCCGCCGGCTGGGTGGCCGCCGGGGCCGTCGAGGCGGCCGGCGGGGTCTGGGCGGCCGCGGTCGCGCACAGGGCCGCCACGATCAGTGCGACGAGTATCCGGCATTTCATAGCGCTATGTCCTCCCGGATCAGGACGGGCGATACCTCCCCCGTTTGCCGCAGTTCGTCGGCCCGTGTCAGGACCGCGATGAACTCCATCCCCGTTACCTTATTATAGAACAGCCCGGGCGCCATGTACCCGCGATATTGCAGTTCGCGAAGGCAGTACCGCTGCGACGGCCCGGTGAGCGTCAGCGTCAGCCCGCCGCGCATGTGGCACGCCTGGTAGAACATGTACGCCAGCTTGCCGCGGGTGATGGGGCGATCGGCCTGGAAGTCCCAGCTCTGGGAGACGATCCCCGTCTGCTTCAGCGCGGAGACCGCCTCGGCGAATGTCATCTGGCGGTCGTTGTCCAGCACCAGAAGCAGCCCGCGGAAGGCCTGGGCCTCGGTGACCTGAGGCTGGGAGCTCAGCTCGTCCAGGAAGGCGGCGGAATTGGCCGCCGACAGGGGCATCTGGCCGCCGCCGACGGCGCCGGGGGCGGTGCATCCCGCCGCCAGGCACAGGGCCGGTCCGATCAGAACGAATGCGGTCTTCATGGCGGATTCCTGCAAAGGCTTCCTCAGAAACTATAGCTCAGTGCGGCGTAGACGAAATGCCGGCAGCCGTCGCTTTCGAAGGCATCGCCGGGCTGGAACGTGCCGTATCGGGCGGTCAGGGACACGTCGGAGGTGAGGCGCCAGTCGCAGTAGACGTCCCATTCCCAGCCCACCCAGCCGGCCTGGTCCGTGCCGAGCGTGTCGGAAATGGCCCCGCGCGGCCGGTCCTTCATGTAGGCGAACAGCTTGGTGCCCAGCTCCATCTTCCGCAGGAGCCGGACGGACTCGAACGGTACGGCGCTGCCGCCGATCTGGAAGATGTGGAGGTTGGCGATCCAGGGGGAGAACGCCAGGCCGGTGTCGCGGAAGCCGAAGGCGTTGAAGGCGGTATCGGTGGTGCCGGGGCGGTTGCCGCCGATGGTGGAGTTGGCGCTGAGGTCCCGGTCCGGGTCGCCGCTGCCCCAGAGGTACTCGAAGCGGGCGCGGGGCTTGCATGGAGCGTCGAAGAAGTACTCCAGCAGCACGTCCAGCGCCATCGCGTGCACGTCCTCGCGCCGGTTGGCCGGCGGGTTGGGGTTGCTCTCGCCGTGCTCGAAGACCAGCTCGGTCCCGTACCGCAGGTTCGGCAGCAGCACGCTGCCGCCGGAGCCGATGCCCAGGTAGTCGCTGTGGTAGGTGTACTCGGCCAGCGGGTCCTTGCCCCATTCGTCGGTGTGGTCGCGCTGGATGAGGTAATACACGTACGGCTCGTGGCGGTCCAGGCCGGTGTAGCGGAGCTCCAGGCCGTAGAAGCACCGGTCCATGTGGTCGGCGACGGGGTCGGAGTCGTCGATGTTGGGCGTGTGGGTGAGGGTCTTTCCCAGCAGGCCCACGACGGTCCAGTCGCCCGCCTGGGCGTCGATCCGCACGGCGTCCAGCGGCAGGGCCAGCACCAGGCCCGAGCCGATCGTGTGGTACTCGCGTCCCACCTGCACGTTGAAGCCGACCTCGGGGTACTTGCCCGTCTCGTTGAGCACGCCCCGGGTGTAGTCGTAGCGGTACCACGCCCGCTCCAGCTCGTCGTTCCAGCGGTCGCCGCGTTCGCCCTCGGGGTTGTCGCCGGTGTTCCAGTCGTCGTATCCGAACAGCCCGCGAACGTAGAACTGGTGCACCCCCGCGAACGACAGCGACCCCCACAGCCGCAGCTCGTTCTGCCGCAGCGTCCGCCGTTTGCGGGCGGCGTCGTCATCGTAGGTCAGGAAGGCCGAGACCAGCCAGCCGCCCCCGTCGACGCCCGCCTCCTTGGCCGCCGCCTGCTGCTGGTCGAGCTGGACCCGAAGCTGCTCCTCGTAGATCCGCAGCCCGCCTTCGCCGCCGCCCTGCGCGGAGGCGGTGGCCGCGCAAGCCGCCAGCGCCGCCGCTGCCGCCGCCGCCATCCACGCCCGGGGCCCCCTGCTTCGAATGTAGTACATAAGAACCTCTGAATTCAGGCACCAAGGACACGGACGCGAAATGTACGCACGACCGATATAATGGGCCCAAACGCCCGTTTTGGCAACAGGAAAACCGGGACCGTTCCATTGCGGATTGCAGATTGAAAAGAAGAGGCTGGCCACAGCCGCCTTCGCCTTCCGGCTACGGCGTGCGAACGAGGCGCAGAGGGCGCAGAGAACGAAAGAGTTGGGTGCCACGGGCTGCTTGCAGCCCGTGCGGGCAGGAGGAATGGACCACGGCCTACGGTCAGCCCCGTTCCCGCACAGGCTGCAAGCAGCCTGTGGCACCCGCCTTCGGTTCCTCCCAAATCCTGTCCTCTCCGCGTCCTCCGCGCCTCGTTCGCACGCCGTAGCCGGAAGGCGAAGGCGGCTGCGGCCAGCCTCTTCTTTTCAATCCGCAATTCGCAATCCGAAATCGACAACGGTTCCTTAGCACCACGGAGGCAGCGATGAACGATCGGGTTCTCACCTTTGGCGCCGTCGGGGATATCTCCCTGTCGCGAGAGTGCGGCCACGACGTCCAGGCCCACGGGACGGGCTGGCCGTTCGAGATGCTCCTGCCCGTCTTCGAGGAGGCCCAGCTGCTGTTCGGGAACATGGAATCGGTCGTCCTGCCGCCGGGATATCCCGAAGATGCGATCGACCCCAAGGCCCTGGTGAGCGCCTTCGACGGGACGGGCGCCTTGGCGGAGGCGGGGTTCGACATCGTCAACCTCGCCCAGAACCACATCCTCGACGGCGGGTGGAAGGGCATGTTCCACACGCGCGACCGGATCGAGGCGCTCGGCGTGGCCACCGCCGGGGTGGGCCGGACGCAGCGGGAGGCCCGGCGGATGCGGGTGGTGGAGGCGGCCGGGATGCGGGTGGGATTCCTGTGCTACGGCGAGGACAGCAACTACACGCTGGGCACGGCCGGTCCCTGCCACGGGTGGTACGTCCTGGAAGACGTCCTGGCCGACGTGTCGGCCGGCGCGGGCCAGGTGGACGCGCTGGTGGTATCCGTCCACGCCGACCTGGAATTCCTCCCGACGCCCTCGCCCGCGCGGCGCGACGCCTTCCGGCGGATCGCCTCGGCAGGGGCGACGGTGGTGCTGGGCCATCATCCCCACGTGCCGCAGGGGATGGAGTGGATCGACGGCCGGCTGATCGCCTACTCGCTGGGCAACTGCTTCTTCGAGGCCCACACCAGCGCCTACATGAAGGACAACGGCCCGCACACGGCGCATTCGTTCGTGCTGCTGGCGGAGATCGCCGGCGGGCGGGTGCGGTCGTTCCGGCGGGTGCCGTTCGAGATCCCCCCGCCGCCGAACCAGCGGCCCGTCCCGCTGGAAGGCAGCGCGGCCGGGGGCCTGTTGGAGTACTTCGACGAGTTGGACCGGCAGGTGGCCAGCGACGAGACGGTCCGGGCCAACTGGCGGGCCAAGGCGTTGGCGATGCTGGAGATCTATCTGGCCAAGGCCCGGGGCATGGAGGCGGAGGAGGTGCTGGAGGACCTGCTGGGCCGGCTGGTGCTGGTGGCGGAGAACCGCGCGTGGGTGGAGGAGGTGTTTGAGGAGGTGCGTTCGCGGTGGTCGCGGCGGGCGCAGCGCGTGGACCCGTGGCACAGGCCGCATTATGTGCTGGAGCGGGAAAGGGGGGGCGTCCCCGGCGCACGGGGTTAGGAAGCGTTAGAACCCCCCGCTTCCGCTGGGGGGCGATTGGCGCGGCGCGCGGGGGAGAAATGCTCGACACGCGCACGGGGGTTGCTATAATCCTCCGGGAACGTTCGTTACGAGATCCGTGTTCCGGGCCGGACCGGCCCGGGCTGGCAGGAGCGCAATGGGAAAGCCCAGACGACGACGCAAGGTCGGATCGAAGAAGCGCCGCGAGCGACGCAACCGCCGCAAGAAACGGTAGGGATTGTCGATTGACGATTGACGATTGACGATTGAGCGTGCGGCGACAAGCGCCTTCGTCCGGGTAATCGCCACCTTCCACACGCGTACCGTTGGCGAGGAATGGTATGCGCGTCACCCCCGCTGCCGCGCCCCAATCGACAATCGACAATCGCCAATCGTCAATCCCAGACCCCCGCAATCCCCGCCCCGCAGTCGGGGCACGTTCCGCCGGCCAGCCGGTTGCTCCGGATCGTGTAGCCGGTGCGGTGGATGAGCATGGCCTTGCAGCCGGGGCAGCGGGTGGACTCGCCGTCGTCGCCGGGGACGTTGCCGCAGTAGACGTACCGCAGGCCGGCCTCGGACCCGATCGTCATCGCCCGGTGCAGCGTGGCCATCGGCGTGCTGGGGGTGTCGGCCATCTCGTAGTCGCCGTGGAACCGGCTGACGTGCCAGGGCACGTCCGGGCCGAGGTCTTCGGCGATGAACCGGGCGATGTCGCTCAGCTCCGCCTCGGAGTCGTTGGTGCCCGGCACCACCAGCGTGGTCACCTCCAGCCAGATGTCCGAGGCCGCCAGCTCCTTCAGGCACGTCAGCACCGGCTGGAGGTGGGCCTTCATGATCGAGCGGTACGTCTCCTCCCGGAAGGCCTTCAGGTCCACGTTGATCGCGTCGAGGTAGGGCGCGATGGTCCGAACGGCTTCGGGCGTCATGTACCCGTTGGAGACGAAACAGTTGCGGATGCCCTTTTCGGCCGCCAGCCTGCCCGTGTCATACGCCAGCTCGAAGAAGATCGTCGGCTCGGTGTAGGTGTAGCTGATCGACGCGCACCGGTTCCGCTCGGCGGCCGCCACCAGGGCCTCGGGGGGGGCTTGCTCGTGGGGCAGCAGCCGGTGCTCCCGCGGGGCCTGGGAGATCTGCCAGTTCTGGCAGAACGCGCAGCGGAAGTTGCACCCCGCCGCCGCCACCGACAGGCTCGTCGTGCCGGGCAGGAAGTGGAACAGCGGCTTCTTCTCGATGGGGTCGACGTGCACCGCCACCAGCTCGTCGTAGTTGAGCGTCACCAGCTTGCCGCCGATGTTCTTGCGGACAAAGCAGAACCCCGTCTTCCCCTCGGCGATCCGGCACCGGTGCCCGCACAGGTTGCACCGCACCGCCTTGCCCTCCAGGGGCTCATACAGCATGGCTTCGCGTTTTTCGGACATGGTCGAAGATTCCTGTTAAACTGGAGTTCCGGGAAATACCGGGAGATGGGACGTTCCCCGGAGGTCCACAACATTGTAAGCGGCCCACGAGGGCGTGGAAACGCCCTGGTGCGCGAAGGGGTCAGTTCGGCGATGGGGCACAAGAAGCGAAAGTGGTTCCTGATCCTGACGCCGGCCGCAATGGTCGCGCTGGCGATAGGAGTAATCTGTGCCTGGCCGGCGTGGCGGCGGTGGCAGACGGAGGGGATGCTGGCCAGGTACCGCGCCGCTCCCGACGTGGCGACGGCAACGAAGCTGATGAAGCTTCTGCGCCGCGGCGAGGTGGACGAGGAGCTGGGCGGAAGGATCCTGGGGACGATCTACAACCGGGTGGCGGTGGTCCGGAAGAGCTACCGACCCGATGTGCAGGTCCGGTTCGCCATGGAGACCACCAATCCGGTTCCGAACGAGCCGAGGCTCTGGCCTCGCTGCAGGGAGGTGTTCAGCGATACAGAGGGGATCCTTGCCGTCCCCTGGGACCAACTGGCCGGGCAGGAAGGGCCGAATGCCCTGGACTACGAGACCCTCTCGCTTTCTTCTCTCTATATCGACGAAGGCTACGACAGTAAGCCCCAGTGGGTGCCGGACGGCCAGCTCTATGCGTGGCGTGGGCTACGCAACCGGGAAGGAACCCATCGGTTCGCTGCCACGTGGCAGGTGCGCTACAGGGAGTACATCCCAGGGCCGTCCACGCGGGCGTCGCCGCCGAACTCGAATCCGCAGAGCCGCCGGATAGCCAAGGAGTATCAGGCGCGGATCAACGTGCCAGTGGAAATCCGGATTCTCCCAAAGGACAAGGCCGAGCGCGTCCTGGTCCGTTCCGATCCGGCGCTCGACAAGGCAATGCGAGCCGGCATCCGGGTTGGGCCGGAGCCTCCTGGAGAACGCACGATCTCCTGGTTCTCCCGCGACCTGTTTGGGAACGCCCAGCTGTCAGGAGGATTCTCTCTGGTTGCCGGCGACCTGCCGGTGGGGTGCGTGTTTCGTGTTCGCTACGTGGACGCCGATTCCGCGATCGACGGGCTGGATGGCGGCGTCCTCGTTCTCAGGGCGGGGGCGCAAAGTCGCGTTCCCTTCCCCCAGTTATCTGGCGAACTCAATGCTACACGGTTCGACGGGAAGCTCGTCCTGACCCCGGACCCGGGCGAGGCGGCGGGATACCCGGGGTTCGAGTCGATCTGGGGCGGGAAGCTGGAGTTCCCGCTGCAGTTTGAGGTCAGCAAGGTGCACGAAGCTCAGCCATTTGTGCTTGAGCGTTTTGTGGAGAGGGCCCCTTATTGGCCCGACGGACGCCCGAAGCCGTATCCCATCGGGCCGTTGGTGATAGAAGGATCTCCGTGACGGGGTCGGGACGGACGTGCGGAGGAGGGGCATGCCTGGTCCGGCCCTTCAAGGGTCCGCGGAACCGTCCTTCGACGAGCTCAGGACAAGCAAGCGCGTCCGATCGGGCTTTTCTGTCTTTGCGGGGAGACGGGGATGCTTTACAATAAGGTCGTCATGACGTATCTCTCGCGCAATTGGGTGTGGCCTGGGCCGGGGCTCCGGTCGAGGCGGACCGGTGTTCCGGCCTGGTAAGGACGGGCGGCGCCCTGCGCCGCGTGCGGCCGTTTTCACCCATCCGACGCGAGAGATACGATGAAACACTATTACCCCAACTTCAGCGATTTCTGCGACTTCGCCCGCAAGGGCAACACCGTTCCCGTGTACCGCCAACTGCTGGCTGACGCGCTGACGCCGGTCAGCGCCTACCAGCGCCTCGCCCGCCCGGCTGGGTTCGCCCCGGCCGGGCACGCCTTCCTGCTGGAGAGCGTCGTCGGCGGCGAGCGGATCGCGCGCTACTCCTTCATCGGGGTCGACCCGGAGGTGACCTTCACCGCCACGGGCGACGAGATCGTCATCCAGCCCCGCGGCGGCGCCAAGCAGGTGAAGCAGTCCCACGACCCGCTGAGGGAGCTGCAAGAGCTGATGAAGCCGTACCAGCCTGTCCGCCTGCCCGACCTGCCGCGGTTCACCGGCGGGGCGGTGGGCTACGCCGCCTACGACATGATCCGCTACTACGAGCGGCTGGGGGAGGGCCCGACCGACGACCGGCGCCTGGCGGACCTGAGCTTCGGGCTGTACCGGACGATGGTGATCTTCGATCACGTCTCCAAGACCATCAAGGTGGTCTGCAACGCCCACGTGACGGGCGACCCGGGCAGCGCGTACCGCCAGGCGACCGACGCGATCGAGCGGACGATCGACCGCCTCCGCAGCGGCAACGGGCGCGGGGTCGGCGAGATCACGCTGGGCCATCTGCCGGAGATGCCCTTCGAGTCCAACTTCAGCCGGGAGGGTTTCGAGGAGGCGGTGCGGACGTGCAAGGAGTACATCAAGGCCGGCGACATCTTCCAGGTGGTCCTCAGCCAGCGCCTGGCGGTGCAGACGGCGGCCAGCCCGTTCGACATCTACCGGGCGCTGCGGGTGGTCAACCCCTCGCCGTTCATGTTCCTGCTGGACGTGCCGGGGGTGACGCTGGTGGGCTCGTCGCCGGAAATCCTCTGCCGCGTCGAGGACGGCGTGGTGACGTCCCGCCCGCTGGCGGGCACGCGCCGCCGGGGCCGGACGGAGGAAGAGGACAAGGCCCTGGAGCAGGAGCTGCTGGCCGACGAGAAGGAACGGGCCGAGCACATCATGCTGGTGGACCTGGCCCGCAACGACGTGGGCGTGGTGGCCGAGCCGACGACGGTGAAGCTGGCCGACGTGATGACCGTCGAGCGGTACAGCCACGTGATGCACATCGTCTCCAACGTCGAGGGCAAGCTGGCCGAGGGCAGGACGGCGTTCGACGCGCTGCGGGCGTCGCTGCCGGTCGGCACGGTCAGCGGCGCGCCCAAGATCCGCGCGATGGAGATCATCGACGAGCTGGAGCCGACCCGCCGGGGCCCGTACGCCGGGGCGGTGGGCTACGTCGACTTCGGCGGGAACATGGACACCTGCATCGCGCTGCGGACGATGGTCATCTGCGACCGCCTCGCCTACCTCCAGGCCGGGGCGGGCATCGTCGCCGATTCCGTGCCGGCGACCGAGTACGAGGAGACCCTCAACAAGGCCCGCGCCCTGCTCCG
>DASRZG010000175.1:0-7306 GCA_035686585.1 Phycisphaerae bacterium | reverse complement strand
TTCCCCGTACGCATCCCGCCTGTGCTGCCTCAGGGAGGACGGTGTTGAAACGGGTGTGGGCATTGGGGTTGGCGTCTGTGGTGGCGGCGGCTTCGGCCGCGTGGGCCAAGGAGGCCCCCGTCCGCCGTCCGGCGCCTTCGGTCTCGCCGGCCGTCCCTGCCGCGCCCGAGGGCGGACCGGCCGAGCAGGTCGGACTGCTCAACCGCAGGCTGTACGACCTGATCGACCGGCTGCGATACGACGAGGCGTTTCCGGTCGCCATCGAGGCGCTGCGGCTGCAGCCGGAAAGTGGAACGGGCTGGTATAACCTCGCTCGCATCCAGGCCCGAATGGGCCGGCCCGACGGGGCGCTGGACAGCCTGAACGCGGCCATCCGCTTCGGGTTCTGCGATCTCTGCCGCCTGCGCCGCGACCCCGCTCTGGAGGGCCTGCACGCCGCGGCCGGGTACGCGAAGATCCTCGATCGCAACGCCGAGATCCAGCGGGCGCGGGCCGAGCGGATCGGCCGGCAGCTTCAGGGGCAGTTCGGTGACGACTACGTGGTCCAAGTCGATCATACCGCCCGGCTGGTCCTGGTGACCAACGTCGATCCGGCCATGCTGTCGGAGCTGCGGGAATACCTCAGCTCCTATGCCCGGGCGATGTGGCGCGACCTGTTCGACCACTCGTTCGAGCAGTACGTCACGGTCATCCTGCCGGCCGGGGTGGCCGGCGATCTGCCCGTCCCCGGCGGCGGTGTCGGCGGGTACTACGAGCACGCCCAGCGGCTTCTGGTGGCGCGGCAGGCGGGCAAGGTGATGACCCACGAGTTCACCCACGCCCTCCACGCCGCCGACCAGGACGAGCTGGGCCAGGCCCACCCGATCTGGGTGGCCGAGGGGCTGGCGACGATGTTCGAGAGCTCCGCCGTCGCCGACGGGCACCCCGTCCCCGAGGCCAACCACCGCCTGACGCTGCTGAAGTACATCCTCCGGCGGGACGGGGCGGTCCGGTGGCGGCGAATGGTGGCGTTCGACCACGACGAGTTCCTGGGCGTCTCGGCCGTCAGCTATCCCCAGTGCCGGTACATGATGATGTACCTGTACGAGAAGGGCCTGCTGAAAAAGTGGTACGACGCCTTCACGGCCGGATACGGCCGCGACCCGACGGGCCTGATCGCCCTGGAGGAGGTGTTCGGCAAGCCGCTGGAGGAGATCGAGGCCGACTGGAAGCGGTGGGTGAGCGGGCTGGAGTCCCCCCCGGTCCGGCTGCAGGAGGACGGGGCGTACATGGGGGTCGAGACGCTGGCGATGGCCGATGGGCTGCTGGTGGTCCGCGTGCTGGAAGGCAGCGGGGCGGCGGCGGCGGGAATCCGCCCCGGGGACCTGATCGTCGGCGTCGACGGCCAGCGCGTCGCCGACGGGCCCAAGCTCCTGCGGCTCGTGACCGCCAAGGGCGTGGGCAAGACCATCCAGGTCCGCTACCGCCGCGATGGGAAGTACCTCACCGCCCCGGTCGCACTGGGCCGGTGGAAAGGCGATTCCCCTCCGCCGGCGGCCAAGGCCGTGCGGGAAAAGAAGCCGGCGTAGGGGCGAGCGGCAGTTCGAAGTTCGAAGATCGGAGTTCGGGGACGGGGGGCGACGTCGAGCTTCCAACCCGGGTGCCACAGGCTGCTCGCAGCCTGTGCGGGCAGGGGGGCGGTGCCTGCTGGTGGTCCCTCCACTTGCCCGCACGGGCTGACAAGCAGCCCGTGGCACCCCGGTTATGGTGGTCCTATTTCGCCCCCGGCCCTCGTGGCCGGGGGCTCTGACCCCTCACGCCCCGATGGTCTCGAACGCCAGTCGATACCCCAGCGGTCGGATCATCCGCAGCGCCGCGATGTTCGAGCGGATCGTGCCGTAGATCGGCACGCGCCCCTGCGCGAGGATGTACTCCGTCGCGGCCGACACGGCGGCCCGTCCGTAGCCACGCCCGCGGAAGGGCTCCTTGGTGCCCGCGATGGCGATGTGGGCGGTCGCGCCTTCGTCCCATCGGATCACGGCGATGGAGACGCGCTCGTTGCCGCTGCACCCCACGAACGCCCACGCCAGGCCCTCCGGCGGATCGGCGTCCCGCTCGCCCATTCTCAGGGAGAACTCCTCCCGCACCGAAGGGATGTCCCTGCCTGTCAGCAGCACGGTTCGGTGGCCCGCGGCGGCGGGGCGGAATGCCTCGGGAGAGGCGATGGCGTAGTCGAGGCCGGGTTGCTCCAGGATGGCCCGCCCATCCTCCTCCGACAGGGCCCGCCGCAATTCCGCCACGCCCAGGGGGGAGAACAGCTCCGCACTGCTCATCTCCGTCAGCAGCGGCCTGACCGCCTCCGCGATGCGCGGGATGGCCGTCGCCAGGGCGCCGTCGCAGCCGGGGATGCGGTGGGCCAGCAGGAGGTTGCCCGGCCGGTCGGTCCGCGCGTGCGAGACCCGTAGATCGATTCCCGACCGGGGAAAGGAATCCAGCGGGAACCCGAGGCCCTCTTCCAGCGCGGCGCGGATGTGTGGGTTGATCTCAGTCAGCACGGCGTCCGATCCTACGCGGGCGCCGGGCGCCTGCCACCGGCAAGTCGTCGTGTCATTTCGCGTCCAGCGCCCGCATTCGGCGGAGCTCGTCCTGCTCGTAGCGATTCCGGGCCACGCGGTACAGCGAACCGTTGATCGCCACGCAGAGCAGCCCCAGCAGCAGCAGGGGGTAGTACAGCGCGTACGGGTGGGAGGCCAGCACCGCCGCGATGCCGGCGATCAGCAGTATCGCGCCCAGCGCGATCGCGACCTTCATGGCCGTCAGCACGAACCGCCGGCCCCGGCCGCAGCCGACAAGCGTCCCGATCAGCCCGCCGAACACGCCCAACAGGGAACCGCCTACACTGCCGATGAGGATCCCGGCCTTGACGGCCGGGGCCAGGCCGGCTCGGGAAACGGGCTCGCCGCCCCAGGTGGCGGCCGTGCAGATCAGGATGACGCTAAGCGTTGTCGCCACGGTTCGCACGGTCATTTTCCAGGTCCTTTCTGTGCGCTGCCAGCAGGGCCCGCAGCGTCTGGCCGTCGATCTTGCCGTCGGCCATCAGCATCCGCGCCTGCCGTTCCAGCTCGTCGGCGATCTCCATGTCGTCGATGATCCGGATCTTCTCGATCAGCCGGTCCAGCCGCAGGCGGATCGTCGGGTACGACACGCCATAGGCCTCCGCCAACGCCTTCAAAGACCCCGACGCCAGCACGAACCGCTTGACGAACGCCAGGTCCTCGTCGCTGAGCCGACCAATCCACCCGCTGTCGCCCTTGCCCTCGGCCATCTGCAGTCCTCAATTTGATTGAACTCGTAATGGATTATAGCCTGAATAAAGCGAAAGTCAATATAAAGAAAATGAAACCAAAGGGAGGTGTTCAGCGGGAGGGGGTGTTTACACGTCCAAATGGAAACAGGTCCTGGGACCGTGTAAGTGATTTTGAAAATGGTACTTGAGTGTCAAGTCGTGGTGTTTACATTCCCGCATCTTGTAAACACCCCCCGGGCGGTCCACTCCCTCACCCTCAAGCCCGCCCCGGTGACTGTCCTTATCCATAGGGGATGGCACCCCGGGGCATGGTCGCTGTATTTCGCCCCCGGCCCTCGTGGCCGGGGGCTACGCCATCCGAACCCCGTGCCCTCGCTCGCCCCTCTGCTCCGCGACGCCTCCTTCACCTTCCGTCTTCTGTCCGTCCTTGACTTGAGCCGGTGCGGGAAGGCGGCTCGGACCGCCTGGCGCGGCGCAACTGCCATCGGACGGAGTCGACCGGGCGCCACAGGGTCCGGACGGCGTGGCGGACGGGGCGCGGACTCGGCCCCCCGCCGGGGACGGCGAGGGTCATGAGCTGGGGGTCGATGGCGGTGAGGTCGGGGCGGTCGCGTTCGATGCGCTTGAGCAGGTCATCGGCTGCGTCAAGCCGGCCTTCGTCGATCAACCGGCGGACGCCGTCGAGGCGGATGTCCCGCCACCCGGCCTGGGCGTTCAGGGCCGCCCAGTCCTGGAGGTCCGCCTTGGGGGCGGGGGCCTCCCGCTCCATCTCGTCCAGCTCCGCGGCGACGGCCTCGACGGGTTCGATCCGGATGCGGCATCGCAGGATGGCCACCGCGATGCGGGCACGGGTCCGTTCGAGCAGGTCCCCGTTGGCGGGATGGTGGTAGAACTCCGGCCAGTCCTTGTCCGGGATGGCCTGGATTCGCCGGTACAGCGCCAGGGCGTGCCCGTAGTCCCCGAAATGGAAGTGCTCATCGGCCTGGCGCAGCAGGAAGGAGTGGGCGGACACGTCCGGCCAGCTCATTTCTGGCAGGTTCTCGGCCAGCCACGCGCGCATGGTCTCGACCCGCTGGGCCGGGATGGGGGCGGTCAGGCGCCACGTGAAGCGGGTCGGAGCGGCGCCCTTGTTCTTGCTGGGAATCAGCCCGGGATGGAATTCCAGCGTCACTTCGGTCCCCCCGCCCGCCCACAGCAGGAAGTGGCGCGGGAACTTGCTATGGACCTTGATCGTTGCCATCCCGGCTACTCGGCCCCATCGGCCGTCTGTCCATAGGAGGGGGGCCTCGGTCGGCCCGCCCGTCTCGGGCAGGACGTACTCGACGAGCACGTACCCGTCCTTGCTCGCCACGACGCGCTGGACGGTGGGTTTGGGGCCCCTCTCGAACGCGGCCAGGGCGGCGGGGATCTCCATGGCGGACGGCAGGCCCATCCACAAGCCCTGTCGCGGGTCCGACTGGTGCTGGACCGTGTGGACGAGATTCCGGTCCTTGCTGTCCAGGGCGCGTCGCTTGCCCTCCTCGATCCCCTTGACCATTCCCGCCACCTCGCCGCCCCGGCCGGTGTCGAGGAGGTGGAACAGGTAGTTGGCCAGGGTCCTGTCGCGGTCGTACGACCGGAAGGGCTCGGCGATGAGCGTGTCGCGGATCGTTCGCTCGAACAGCGCGTACGCCTCCGCCTTCTGCTCGTGCTCGATCATCAGGTCCATCTTCCAGAGGATCGCCAGGTCCGACTGCGGGTCGTCCTTCAGCCATTTGTCGATGATGGCCAACTGCTCTTCCAGCCAGGCTTCGTAGCGGTAGTGGTTCCGGATCGCCACGCGCTTGCTCCCCGGCGTGCAGTATTGGCCCCACTTGCCGGGCGAGCCGGTTACCGTGGGGGCGGGGATGTCCACGGGCTCTTCCAGCAGGGCAATGGGCCGGCCCGTCTTGGGGTCGGCTGCGGTGTACTTGAGGATGATCCGGTGGGGCCCGCTGCCGGTCTTGATCGGCGCCAGCGGCATGTAGAACTGGCTCCAGTGCCGCGGCCTGACGGGCATGAACGCGCCGCACTGGATGTACCGGTTGCCCCAGTTGTCTCGTAGGGTGCGTTCATAGGTCCCCTTGACGTGCCCGCCGGTGGGGGTGCGGTTCTCCGGGTCGGCGGAGACGATCAGCAGATCGCCCAGGTCGTTGGCCTCGATCCGGATCAGCTTCGGCGGCCTGTAGCCGTAGAGGCGATGGATGTCCCGGGCCGTCCGCGGCTTGCCGCCCAGCGGGGCCATGCCCACGGCGTAGTAGTCGCCGGGGCGGCGCGGGCTCAGCTCGGCGGCGGCCTGGGCGAACCGGTCCGGGTCGAAGAACTCCGCCGGCTGGGGATCGGTGTAGTCGAACACGCCCAGGGCCCAATCGCCGGCAGCGGGTTGGTGGAGCTTGACCCGCAGCGGCAGGCGCGAGGCCTTGAGGACCCAGATCCGCGCCCAGAGCTGGGCGGGGTCGTTGGCGTAGTCAAACACTTCCACGCCGGGCCCGAGGGCCTCGGCCGACGTCCGGACGGGCTCGCCCGCGGGGGCCTTTCCGCGGAACAGCAGCTTCAGGATGGCGTGGAGGAGGTCTTTCTCGCCGGCGGCGCGGATGAACTCATCCGGCAGGGGCCGGAAGGAGCAGTCCTTCGGCTCGACGAATTGGCCGGAGGCGGTGTGGAAGAACCGGCTCTTGCCGTCGGAGGCGAACTGGATGACGCCCATGCCCTGGGCCCGCCACGTGCCGGGGCGGCGGTAGTACAGGTCAAGGGCGAAGTCCTTGCCGCCCTCGCGGATCAGGGCGGTGATCTGGACCTGCTCGACCCCGTCGACGGTTTCGAGCACCTCCGCCCACGCGACGGGAGCGCCCGGCCCGCGGGGGCCGTGGGGGGTCAGCAGGGGGATCACCAGCGCCACGATGATCACCGCCGCGGCCGCCAACGCCGCCTTGGACCGCACCGGCCAGCGCCCGTTCGACCGTCGGGGGCGTGCCGGCAACGCGTCCGACCGTGTCGCCACCGCGTCGAAGGCGGAGCGGATCTCCCGCTCTTCGGCCGACAGCGCCTCGTGCAGGCGGCGGCAGGAGTCGCACCGGGAGAGGTGTTCGGCCAGCTCAGCCGCGGCGGCGGGGTCCAGCTCCCCCAGCACGGCGGCGGCGATCGTCTCCCGGCGGCCTTGGCATTCGTCGTGGCGGGTCATCGGTCTTCCTCTGTCAGGAGCTCATGCAGCTTGAGCCTGGCCCTTACCAGCCGCTGCCTCACGGCCGAGGGGCTGATGCCCAGCGTGGCCGCGACCGATTCGCTGCTCCGCCCGTCGAGGTAGTACAGCGTGATCACGTCCCGCTGTTCCTCGCTGAGCCGGGCGATGGCGGCGTGCAGTTGCTCGAACCGGCCGGCGGGGGCCTCGGGCGTCGCGGGCACCTCCTCCGGCAGGGCCGCGGCGGGGCGCCGCCGGCGGATGCGATCCGCGCACGTCCGCCGGGCGATCTGCATCAGCCACGCCCGCGCCTTGTCGGGCTCGCGCAGGGCCGGCAGGTGCCGGACGGCTTTGGCCAGTGCTTCCTGCATGGCGTCCTCGGCGTCGTGAACGCTGTCGGAGCGGGCCAGGCACAGCGCGAACACAGCCCGCCCGTGGCGGCGCACGAGCATCTCAGCCGAGATGGCCCGCCCGGCACCGTCCGGCGCAGCGTTCGGTCTCGAAGGGTCTTCACTCATTCGACCATCGCGTTTCCACAGACCATGACGCGGAGGGGCAGCCGATTGTGACGCCATAATACCCCGTCGGGCAGGGATTCCCGACCCGCGTTGACGGCGTGGGGATCAACGAATGAGCACGTGATGGACGGCGTCGGGGGCCAGGCGGACGGTGACGGCGTCGCCGGTGCGGCCGAGGCGGACGGGCCTGTCCGTGGGGTAGCCGTTCTCGTCGAGGGCGGCGGCCTTGAACGGAGCCGGGCCGGGGAGCGTCAAGGCGACCGTCGCGTCGATCCGGCGGACGCCGAAGGGCGCGCCGCCGAGGTC
>DASRZG010000174.1:0-7396 GCA_035686585.1 Phycisphaerae bacterium | reverse complement strand
ATCCACCTCCCCAGCGTCGGATGGTACATCCGATGCCGCACGTGGTACAGCCCCGTCTCCGGGTCGAAGCGGTAGCCGCAGTAGAGGATCTCGTTCTTCCTGCTGTTCTCCCAGGGGACGGTGGCGGACCAGTCGGAGTTGTAGATGGTGACCTTGCCGTAGGGGTCGTATTCGTAGCGTTCGACGACGGCGGCGCTGGCGTCGGTCACGGCCACGACGTTGAAGTTGGCGTCGGTGAGGTAGAAGAGCCGCTCGTCGTCGCATTCACCGTCGGCGTCGGTGTCGCGGTCGCGGAGGACCGGGGCGTCGATGTAGCGGACGTCCCAGACGTACTGGCAGCGGGCGTTGGAGGCGACGTTGTCCTTGTTGGCCGTGATGACATTGTCGGCCTGCCGCTCCTCGATCACCTGCCAGGTGCGGGTGTAATAGTAGTCGATCCGGCTCCAGTTGGACCCGTAGGGCACGATCTTGGCGATCCGCCGGTGCAGCCCGTCGTAGCGGTACTCGGCCACGGTCTCGTTCGCCTCGCCGCCGTCGTCGTCCTGGACCTTCACCAGCCGGTTCCAGGCGTCGCAGGCGGACCGTGTCCGGCGCCGCCCGGCGGCGCCCGGCCAAAAGCAAAATGTCCCACCGGCTTCCCGCATGCGCTTACCCCGTGCAAAAGACCGTTGGGTCGATGGCCTTACGTTACCTGAGCCCGGGCGCGGCGTCAAGGCCTTCTGACCAGCTTAACCCCGGGCCCTTGGACGAGAAACCCGGTTAGCGTCCCTATGTTTTCCGGCGCTTCTGACTGTCCCTTATTGTTTAATTGTCTCCGCCGCTCGACGACGTCCCCAACTCAAGTGTCCTCTTTCGTTTCCCAGTCTTCACATCTATGACTACTACCGCCTGCGACGGCCTTCGAAGTGTGTATGTATGGGCAGCCTTGTCACGCGATACCTCTCGCAACTCCGGAATCAGGCAGGCTGTCTTGCCATCTGCGCTAAACAGAACGGTTACCTCATACCCCACTTCAGCAATCTTCACACGGTGATTGTCGCCTGGCGTGACTAGCTCAATGGAGCCCGCGCCCTCCTGAAGGGCCAGAATCCGCCCGTCCTGCGAGCACCCCGCTACGGCCTTCCATGGAATCACCGGCTCATTCCAAACCTCCTTCCCGTCGACAATGTGTAGGGCCCGAACCCCTTTCTTGCCATCCACTCTGCCTAAGAGCACAACCGATGAAGCAATACCAGACAAGTCCCAACCTATTGATCTTCGTGTTTGGAATGTAACAACTCATATTCCCAGGTCAGCGGCGTGAAAGAACGATCGCAACAGTTCGGGACGCTGGCGGGTTCCTTCAATCGATATGTCGAACTCGATCTCCAGGTCCAACAGGCTGTCCGGCACGTAATTGGCCAGATCGTCATACTTGGTGTGCTTCCACACATGCTCCACCGGATTGAGGTCCGGTGCATACGGCGGCAGCCACTCGATCCAGAACCGCTCGTCGCCGAACAGGCTCTTGGCCGCCTTGCGGTGCACCACCCAGCGGTCCATCACCACGATCAACTTGCGACCCAGCGCCCGCTGCACCTGCCGAAGGAACGCCTCGACCTGCTCGGCCTGGATGTTCCTGTCCTGCACCACGAAGTACAGCCCGATCCGCCGGGCCTGCGCCGACAGGCTCAGGGCGGCCATCACGCTCAGCCGGTCGTGACGGTCCCAGGAATACATCACGGGCGTCCAGCCCCGCGGCGCCCACGTCCGACGCACCAGCGGCTGGAGCATCAGGCCCGTCTCGTCCAGGAACACGGTGCTACGGCCGCTTTCGCGCGCTTTTTTTTATGCGCGGCCATTCCTGCTGACGCCACTGGTCGATGGCCTGCTCATCCCGCTCCCGGGCGCGGCGCTCCGGCTTCTGATTGCTCCAGCACATCGACCGCAGCACGTACCACACATGGCCGGGGTGGTACGCGACGCCGAAGTGCACCGCGATCACCTCGGCCACCCGTGCCAACGTCCACAGGTCGGTACTGTAGCCGTGCTTGCGGGCACCCTGAAGCAGGAGCCTTGCCAGGCGTCGTCGCTGGGCCACCGTCAACCGGGGCGGCTTCCCCGGGTGGGGCTTGGCCGCCACCGCCTCGGATCCACCGTCCTGCCAGGCCTGCCGCCAACGGGTCACCGACGCCCGCGACGTTCCCACGGCCTTGGCGACATGGGCCGGCTTCATGCCTTGCTCCAGCAAGGAAATGGCCAATCGCCGCCTCTGCTCCAACTCCGCTGCCGATCCCTTCGGTCTCATGGAATTCCCTTTCCATCTGCCGGAAGGATCATCGGCATAGCGGGTCATGTTACGTTAGGAATACGAAGATCAATAGTTGCCAGCTCTTCACCCACACGATTCCTTAAGGCTTGCTCAACGTGGGATGGGGGCTCTGGTCGTGCTTCATGTCTATCTTGATGGTAAATAGGGACAGTCACCCATTTATTTGCTCCCGCCCGTCGGTTTCCGCTTCCTCGGCCTGCCGACCGGCAGGGGGCGCAGGCGGCGGCCGAGGGCGCGTTCCAGTTTGGCGATGAAGCGGTCGCTGCCCAGGGGGCGGCCCCGGCTGGTGGCGCGGCGGAGGCGGGCGACGTCGGCTTCGTCCAGCGGCTCGCCCAGCACCTCGCGCCAGTCGGCGCCGGCCAGCAGGTCCTGCCAGGCGTCCAGGTCCAGCAGGCCGGTCTTATCCGCCTCGCCGCAATGGGCGGCGGCGCTGGACCACGCCCAGCGCCACGGGCGCCGCACCAGCCGGGCCCGCACGGGGTTCGGCTCGACGTACGCCATCGCCTTCCAGAAGTGGTCCTCATCCAGGGCGCAGGAGTAGAAGCGGTTCTGCCAGAGGTGCCCGCTGCGGCCGTGGAGGCGGTTGACGTACTGGGTGTACAGCCAATGCGTCCGCCCGACAGCCTTGGCCAGCGATTCCGGCCCCGCCGGCGTGGCGATCAGGTGGACGTGGTTGGTCATGAGGCAGTAGCCGGTGACGGGGAGGCCGAACCGGTCTGCCTGCTCGCGGAGGATTTCCAGGTACGCCCGCCGGTCGTCGTCGACGAAGAACACATCCTGGCGGTTGTTGCCCGTTCGGCAAGGCTCACGACGAGCCCGCTGCGTGATGTGATGCGGACATCCCGGAATGACGATCCGCGCGGCCCGTGGCATGACCCGATGCTACCAGCTCCCCGGCCGGCGTGCAAGCACATAATAGGTGACTGTCCCTAATTGTCGTCCCTAATTGTCGTGTCCGGGGCACCCGGAGGCGGCTTCTGCCTGTGTGGAATGGGGCCGGACAAGCCGGGGCTTGTCCGGGGCACCCAATCGGCGGAGAGTAGGGCGGGCGAACCCGCCCACCACGGGGCCGACAAGCAGGCCATGTTTGTCCGCTTTCCCGCCTTTCAGGCCCGTTCACGGGCCTTCGCCCCGTAGGGGTTCAGGGCAGGGGCTTTGGCCCTGGTGCGGCGGGCCCCCATCCGGTTCCCTCCTCTTCCCCCCAGCCCGCTTCAGCGGGCTTGCTGCGGCGGCGGGTCGATCCGCTCCAGCCAGCAGGGCGGGGGCACTCGCCCACCACGGGGCCGACAATCCCCCCGGGGAGGCGGTGGGCGAGGAGCCGGACAAGCCGGGGCTTGTCCGGGGCACCCGGAGGCGGCTTCTGCCCGTGTGGACTGGGGCCGGACAAGCCGGGGCTTGTCCGGGGCACCCGGAGGCGGCTTCTGCCCGTGTGGAATGGGGCCGGACAAGCCGGGGCTTGTCCGGGGCACCCGGAGGCGGCTTCTGCCCGTGTGGAAGGGGAAAAGGGAAGGAAAAGGGACAGGCTACTTTTCTGGACGCCAATCTCTGTGACCTCTGTGTATGACGTCGGTTGCGCGATGGCATCCCGGCCTTCGCGCGGCATCCTTGCGGGGCCGGAGGGGTTTGGCGGCGTTGCACGGCGAGGGTCGGGCGCGGGTTGCTCCGTCGGGCGGGTCCGGGGGCACCCGCAACAGACCGGGAGATTCGCCCATTGCCGGGGCCGGTCCAGCTGCCGGCAGCTTCACGGCCTGCCGACCCGCAGGGAATATGCGGGCCGACCAATTGCGCAGCGTCCGGGCAAAGGCAGGTTGTCCCGCCGGCTTCCCGCAACCGATTACCCCTGTGCCAAATGCGACCGCGCCAGGCGCCAAAAGACCGATGGGCCGATGGCTCTACGTTACGGCCGCCCGGGCCGGACGTCAAGTGACATCCCGGCCTGCCCAGATACGCTGAGCCGCGCAGGGGCGACGGGTAGCCTCCGGCGCCAGTCGGAGCGAAGCGTAGATGCCCTCGGTGCCCGTGGTCAGGAGCACAGCACACGATCGGAGGCCCTTGCGGGTGATTGCCCCGGGCTCCGCGGCAGCGTGACCGCGATCGGCCGCCCGGCCGGGCAAGAGGGAATTGGAGCTCCGGCACCCGCTTGGCAGACAGGAGGCCAACCCGGACCGAATCGTGCGTAAGTCATTTTACCGCAATGCCCTGTGGTCCGCCGCAGCCCGAGATCGACCGTGCCCCAGACCCCGGAACGCCCCATCAAAGGTTCCTGACCCCTTTCTCCAGCGTCAGCTCCAGCACCTCGCCATTGATGTGAGTGACCGTCGCCAGGACGACCCGGCCCGGGCCCCTCTGGATCGGTGGGCACGGCCGGATGGGTATCCGCGGGGCGGGCTGGGCAGGCCGGGGCTCGTCCCCGGGATTCCGCGAGCAGGCGAGTTGTTGGCCCTACCGTTGTGTCCACGCCACCGAACGGGGCAGGCTCCCGGGCCGGTATTCCCACCCCCGCCCCCTGACCGACCCGTCGGCCCGGTGGGTCTCCTTCACCACCCCCCATGCCGTCCGGTCGGACGTGAGCGTGGTCGATACCGGCGGCCGTTGACCGTCCCCGGGGCCCCTGTCCAAAGCTCGGATTCCGACAGGGAGGCGAAGTCCGGAAGGCGCCTGGCGGTCGCTCCGTATAAACACTGCTATAAAACGGCCTTATGAACAAACGCGTCGTGGGGGCGGATCGGAAATCCGGGGGTATTCCGGGGGTAAAACGGTAATCATTTGTCAGCCAAGTTCAACCCTCGGCCGGGGGCGGTTGGGTGTTCCGGCTCGCCTCCGCGGGATGCGGGCTATTCCACCCAGCGGACGCCCTTGATGGCGGCGGCGTGCTGGAGCATCTGCTGCTGCCAGTCGTCGTAGAGCTGCTCGTAGCCCCATTGGCTGGCGGAGCCGCACCAGGGTTGGAGGCTCCAGGTGAAGCGGTGGTCGCCGTTGAAGAGTGTGAAGAAGTCCTTCAGCCAGGCCTTGGCGGCCGCGGTGGCGCGGGCGTCGCCGCCGGCCTGGATGGCGTCGGTGAGCAGGACCCAGGCCCGCAGGTCGTCCATGCCACCGGCCCAGTTGATCATGGCGGGGGCGCGGAGGAGCCTGCCGGTGTCCTTGTCATAGGCGACCTGTCCGGGCACGTGCCCGCCGGTGAGGTGCCAGGCATGGAAATACTTCGCCCCGGTCGAGGCCATCAGCAGCCCGGGCTGGAAGCGGGGGCCCTCGTCCTTGTCGGCGGCGCCGCAGTAGCCGAAGGTCTTTCCCTGGCGCCGGACCCAGTCGTAGACCTCCGGCCCGGCCCAGGTGGCGGGATCATCGAAGGCGGGGGTGGTGTACCACTTGGTCACCACCCGGAGGGGATCGAACTGCACGTCGAGGGTGGTGATCGCCTTGGGGCTGATCTGGTTGACCCACGCCATCGCCGGCAGGGGCTTGCCGTTTCGCCCGCCGGAGAGGTTGGGCTCGTCGAAGGTCATGTAGATCAGCTCGGGCCAGTCCGGGTGCGCGCGGCGGGCGTCCTCGATGCGGCGGATCTGCGCCTTCCAGGGCTCCTCGGCCGTGGCAACCTTGTCCGCCCAGTCCTTGGGGGTCTGGAACTGGGGGCCCCGGACCCGCTTGAGGAGGGACCCGCCGTCCCACTTGGGCCCCAGGTCGAAGTCGCTGAAGACGCCGACGGCGTCCATGCCGTGGCCCTTGAGCCACTTCATCCGGGCGTCGAGCTTGTCCAGGTCCACCTGCGGCGGGCCGGCGGGGGTCTGCTGGTAGTCGAGGAACCCGCCGAAGCGCATGACGCAGTTGAACCCGCTGCGGGCGTAGACGGTCATGCCCTCCTCGTCGAAGCGCGGGTTGTTGCCCTGATAGATCAGGCCGACGAAGACGTCCTTGGGCGTGGCCTGGAGCAGGTCCTGGACGCGGAGGGTGAGGGGGATCGTGCGGACCGTCTTGTCGCCGACGGACAGCTCAACCTGGCCGGCATAGCGGCCCGGGCGGGCGTCGGCGGGGACGTGGAAGGTGAGGAAGAAGTACCGCACCCCGGCGTCCCCGGCGGGTTTGGCGGGCCGGACGCCCTTGGCGTCGTTCAGCACGTCCATGTACCGGCGGCGGTCCGGGCCGAGGTAGCCCGGGCAATACTCGATCAGCTCCACCGGCAGCTTCGCCTCGCCGGCGGTGACGGCCATGCCCTTGACGGTGCAGCCCAGCGACTCGACGGGGCGGTTGTGATAGACGCCGATGCAGTAGCTGACCCGCTGGCCTTTGGCGGCGGGGGCGTCCAGGCGGGTGAGCTTCTCGTGGGCGTAGGGCATGGCGCACCACTGGGGCCGGTCCTTGTTGTCCTCGTCGATCTGGCCCAGCGGCATGGAGGGGGGACGGGTGAAGACGAACAGCCCGTCCTCCATCAGCGGCTGGAGGGAGAGGTCGAAGCGGGGGCGGACCTCCGGCTGGGGCATCAGGACGGCCTCGTCCAGCCACCACGTCCCGCGGGTGGCGCCCGGCTGCATGTAGTAGTGCCTGGGCTGGGGGAGGATGAACTCGATCGCGGTCTGGTCGGCGTTGGCGCGGGCGTGGCAGCGGTCCATGCCCCAGTCATCCACGTCGGCCTCGAAGGTCATCTTCAGCCAGTCGCGGGTGGAGCACTGGGCCATGACGCTGCCGGCGAAGGCGGCGGCGGCCTTGCCGGAGGCGGGATCGGTCGCGGTGAAGGCCACCTGGGCGCCCGGGCCGGCCTGGTAGCCGAAGCGGGCGACGTGGTCGGTCTTGCTCCAGGCGCCGAAGTAGTAGGGCACGCCCTTGGTGAGCTTGACCGGCGCGGCCGGCTTGGCGCCGGCCCGGCCGCCGTCGGCGGTCAGCATCAGCGAGCCGGCGCCGGAGCGCTTGACCTTCGCGTCGCTGGCGCCGCCGGCCAGGCCCGGGATCTGGCCCTTGGCGTCCGGTTCGAAGCCGCCCATCTTGAGCAGGTTGTGGTCGCTGCCGACCAGGTCGATGGGGGCGGTCTTGCCGCCGGGGCGGGGGGCGTTGACGATGCGATAGCGCAGCGTCTGGGCGGCGTCAATGCGGGGG
>DASRZG010000173.1:0-3826 GCA_035686585.1 Phycisphaerae bacterium | reverse complement strand
CGATGAACCAGATCTGGGACGGCGGCGGGTCGGTCCCGACGCCGACGCTGGACGCGGGCGGGGCGATCGACCTGGACCAGGACTCCCACTTCCTGCTCTATGCCGCCGACTTCCAGGGCTTTCCGTTGGTGTCCGAGGACGGCCCGGGCACCGGCACGCTGCTGGGCGGGACGTTCACGATCGACCCGGCCGCGTCGGCGCAGGACCTGCCCTTCGCGCAGGTCGTCCTGTCCCCGGGCACGCGGGTGCAGTTGACCGGCTCGGCCGGCGACGCCTATGGCAGTTGGGTGGACCTGCTGGTGACCATCGCGGCCCCGGTCTACGGAGACGCCAACATCGACGGGAAGGTCGGCATCGCCGACCTGGTCGCCCTGGCCGATCACTACGGCGCAGGCCCGGCCGCGACGTGGGCGATGGGCGATTTCAACGGCGACGGGCTGGTCGGCATCGCGGACCTGTCGGCCCTGGCGGACAACTACGGCCGGCAGCAGGGATCGACCGTGCCGGAGCCGATGATGGTGTGCATGCTTCTGGCGGGCCTCCCCATGATCCTCCGACGCCGCCCGACCGTTTAGCCGCGACCCGCAGGGGAGCGCGTCGCATGGT
Organism: Phycisphaerae bacterium; assembly: GCA_035686585.1. Lineage (GTDB taxonomy): Bacteria > Planctomycetota > Phycisphaerae > SM23-33 > SM23-33 > DASRZG01. Next base: position 3,220 of record DASRZG010000173.1, on the reverse strand, counting down.
CGGCAGCACCCCATCATGATTTGTCACGCTTTTTCGTTTTCTCCGTTGACAGGCGGCGGGATCGGATTAGATTGGCCCGTCAGGAATGACCGCGAGGTGATTGGATGGCTAACCACTCGGTAAACATGATGCGGCGGCGGCGGATCGCCCCTTGGGGCTTCCTGCCGTGACGAGTGGGCCCATCTGGTAACCCAGGCATTTTTGAGGCCCGCTCATTCGACGCGGGCCGTTTCACTTCCGATTTACCACCCGACGCGGGCCCGCCGATGAATGGACGGGGTTCGATTGCCTCACCGCAAGGACGTTTGGGCGATCATCATGTTGGACAAGACAAGACTCCTGTGGCCGCTGACGGCCGGGCAGCGCGGGCGCTACGTCGGCGCGATCGTCGCGATCCTGGTCAGCACGGCCTTTCTGTACGCGCCGCCGCTGATCATCCGCGGCGCGCTCGACCACGTGGTCGATAGCCAGCCCGTCGTCAGCCACCCCCTGCTGGCCGGGCTGCTACAGTGGTTGGGCGGGCGCGAGGCGGCCGGGCGGCTCCTGCTGATCGCCGCGTCCGCCGTGGCGGTCGCGACGGCGCTGGCCGGGGTGTTCAGCTACCTGCGGGGCCGATGGGCGGCCGCCGCGGCCGAGGAGATCACCCGCCGCCTCCGCAACCGGCTGTACGACCACATCCAGCGCCTCCCGTGCCGGTGGCACGACGGCACGGACAGGGGCGACCTGCTCCAGCGGTGCACCTCGGACGTGGAGACGCTGCGGATGTTCCTGGCCAACCACGTGGTGGAGGTGTGCGGGGCGGTGGTCCGGCTGGGCGCGGCGGCGCCGGTGCTGTTCTGGCTGGACGCGCGGATGGCGGTGCTGTCAATGGCGCTGATGCCCCCGCTGGTGGTCTTCACGCTGATCTTCTTCATCCGGATCCGCACGACCTTCCGGGCCGCCGACGAGTCGGAGGGACGGATGACCTCGATGATCCAGGAGAACCTCTCCGGCATCCGGGTGGTCCGCGCCTTCGCCCGGCAGGAGCACGAGCGGCGCCGCTTCGCCGCCCCCAACGCCGAGTACCGCGACCGGTGGTACCGGGTGATCCACGTCATGTCGTGGTACTGGCCCCTCTCGGACATGCTGTGCGTGTCCCAGCGCGGCATCGTCCTGATCGGCGGCGCCTGGTTCGTCACCCGCGGGCAGATGAGCATCGGCACACTGTTCGCCTTCATCGCCACCGTGGGGCTGTTCATCTGGCCCGTCCAGCACCTCGGGCGGTCGCTGGCCGAGCTGGGCAAGGCGACCGTCTCGCTCCGCCGCCTGTGGGAGGTGCTCTCGGCGGCGGCCGAGGCCGATCGCGCCGGGGCCGCCCCGCCCGCCTCGGCGGCGGCCGGGAGGATCGAGGTCCGCGACCTGCGCTTCGCCCACGACGGCGGGGAGCCGGTGCTGGACGGCGTCTCCTTCACCGTCGAGGGCGGGCAGACGCTGGCCCTGCTGGGCCCCTCCGGATCGGGCAAGACGACACTGATCAACCTGCTGCTGCGGTTCTACGACTACGACGACGGGTCGATCCTGCTGGACGGGCGCGAGCTTTCGGAGCTGCCCCGGTCGTTCGTGCGGTCGCGGTTCGGCGTGGTCGCCCAGGAGCCGTTCCTGTACTCCAAGACGGTGGCCGAGAACATCCGCCTGGGGCGGTCGGCGGCCAGGGACGAGGAGATGGTCGAGGCCGCCTCCGCGGCGTGCGTGCATGAGTCGATCGAGTCGTTCTCCCAGGGCTACGACACGCTGGTGGGCGAGCGGGGCATCACCCTCTCGGGCGGGCAAAGGCAGCGGGTGGCCCTGGCGCGGGCCCTGCTGCGGGATTGCCCGGTCCTGATCCTCGACGACGCCCTCAGCGCCGTCGACACCCAGACCGAGTCGATGATCCAGGCCGCCCTCGCCCGCCGCCGGGGACGCCAGACCACCCTGGTCGTCGCCCACCGGCTCAGCACCCTTCGCCAGGCGGACCGCATTCTGGTGTTCGACCGCGGCCGGATCATCCAGTCCGGCACGCACGAGGAGCTGGCCGCCGCCGAGGGCATGTACCGGCGCCTCTGGCGGATCCAGAGCTCCCTGGAAGAAGACCTCGACCGCGACCTGCAGACGGCCCCGGACAGCTCGGTCGAGCAGGAACCATCGCGATGAATGTACGCAACGAAGAGGAACGCAGGTAATGACGCACGCGATCTCCATCCAGGAGGAAGAGTACCACGAGCGGTTCAGCCTGAGGGTCTGGCGGCGGCTGCTGGCGTTCGCCAGGCCGTACTGGCGCCACTACATCGGGCTGATGGTTGCCTCGCTGGCCCTGGCGGGGACGGAGGCGGCCTTTCCGCTGGTCACCCGGGGCGTCATCGACGACATCAAGGCCCGGGGACGGGAGGCGAATCTCGTCGGGTACGCGACCGTGTACGCCGGGCTGTCGCTGACGCTGGCGGCGGAGATCCTGGTGTTCATCCGCCTGGCGGGGGTGATCTCCACGCGGATCAGCCACGACATCCGCCGGGCGGGCTTCGGGCACCTCCAGGAGCTGTCGTTCTCGTTCTTCGACCGCCGCCCGGCCGGGTGGCTGGTGGCGCGGCTGACCAGCGACTGCGACCGGCTGTCGCGGACGGTGTCGTGGGGCTTCCTGGACCTGGCGTGGGGCACGTGCCTGGTGGTGGGGATCACCGCGGTGATGCTGGCGGTCCACTGGAAGCTGGCGCTGCTGGTGCTGACGATCGTCCCGCCGCTGGCGTGGGTATCGCTGGCGTTCCAGAAGCGGATCCTGGCGGCCTACCGGGCGGTGCGGAAGGAGAACTCCAACATCACGGCGGCGGTCAGCGAGTCGATCGCCGGGGTGCGGACGACCAAGGCCCTGGGCCGGGAGGGCGAAAGCCTCGGCGAGTACGAGGCGGTCACCGAGCGGATGCGGATCGCGTCGTACCGCAGCGCGGTCCTGACGTCGATGTATTTCCCGATCATCATGACCCTGGGCAGCATCGGGGCGGGGCTGGCGTTGTGGTACGGCGGGCTGGGGACCATCGCCGGGGCGGTCACGCTGGGCACGCTGGTGCTGTTCGTGGACTACTCCGGGCGGCTGGTCTGGCCCATCCTGGAGACGGCGCGCGTCTTCGCCGACCTCCAGAGCACCCAGGCGGCGGCCGAGCGCATCATCGCCCTGCTCGAGACGGCCCCGGCCGTCAAGGACACCCCCGAG
>DASRZG010000172.1:0-12212 GCA_035686585.1 Phycisphaerae bacterium | reverse complement strand
CGTCCGGCTGCTGGAGACGGGCCCGTTGACCGGCGCCCGCAACCGGGAGAAGTACCTGAAGTACGTCGTCGGCGGGATGTTGATCCAGGACCGGGACCTGCTGGCGCTGAACGAGGACGACTGGAAGGTGGTCACGAAGCGCCGGCCCACCGATACCGAGCTGGCGGACCTGCGGTTCGCCTGGATCGTCGCCAAGCACACCAAGAGCAACGCCATCACCCTGGCCAAGGGCCGGACGCTGCTGGGCGCGGGGGCAGGGCAGATGAGCCGGGTCAACTCCGCCCGCCTGGCCGGGCTGATCGCCAAGGCCTACGGCGGCGGGGGCAGCGTGGACACCGCCGGCTGCGCGCTGGCGTCGGACGCCTTCTTCCCGTTCCCCGACAGCCTCGACTGGGCGGTCGAGGTGGGCGCCACCGCCGTCATCGAGCCCGGCGGGGCCAAGAAAGACGCGGACGTGATCGCCCGTGCCGACGAGCTGGGATTGGCGATGATCTTCACCGGCGCGCGGCACTTCAACCATTAGCGCGCCGCCTGCAGCAGTTTGCGGGCACTCTTGACATCATGCCGATACCATGGGAGTGTGACCTGCATCCGCTTCCTAATGTGCGTGGACAAGGAGTGCGCGACCAATGACGAGCGGATCAAAGCAACCTCTGTGGACGGGCATTGGCATTTACACGATGCCTGAGGCAGCACGGCTTGTTGGGAAGAGCCCGGCCACAATCCGCCGATGGCTCCTGGGATATAGGTTCCCAACCAAGTCTGGCATGGGAGGGGAGTCACCGCCGATATTCCAGCCCCAACTGCCTCAGTTGGAGGCTCATTGGGCAATCGGCTTCCTTGATCTCGTCGAACTGCTGTTCATCAAGGCGTTTCTGGAGCAGGGGGTCTCGCTTCAGACTATCCGGCGCGCAGCCAGAGAGGCCGCAAGACGGTGGGAGACATCCCATCCTTTCTGCCTGAGACGACTTGCCACGGACGGACGAACGATATTCGCCACGCTTCAAGACGAGACAGGTGAAGAAAGCCTCCTGGAGCTGACCAGGAGCCAACTGTGCTTCAGAGACGTGTTGAGTCCCTACCTCAGGCAGTTGGACTATGACCGGGTCGGAGACGTTAGCCGGTGGTGGCCCTTGGGGAAGGAGGTGCCGGTATTTGTGGACCCGAGCATATCGTTCGGAAAGCCAGTCGTTGCTCGATACAACATACCGACAGAGGCTTTGTTTGCGGGCGTCCAAGCTGATCAGGCGCAGCAAGAGGTAGCGGAGTGGTTTGACGTTCCTGTGGAGATCGTGCGTGCAGCAGTCAGGTTCGAGCGATCCCTGGCGGCATGAGATTCTTCCTCGACAACATGATCTCCGCCCGATTTGCCAGGGCGCTTCGAGAGGTCCAAAGAGACGTTGTCGCTCTCCGAGAGGTTTTCCCCGAGGATGCCCCCGACGAAGACTGGATCGCTCGGATTGCCGAGCATCGTTGTGTTCTGGTCACGTTGGACCGGCACATAAGAAGCAGGCCGCTGCAGCGACAGGCCTTGGCGCGGGCCCGGGTCATCGCCCTCTTCCTGGGCCCTTTCTTCAGCAGGAGCAAGTTCTGGGATCAGTTTGTCTGGCTCGTGAGGTACTGGACGCGCATCGAGCATACCGTGGCCGGGCTTGAGCGAGGTGCTTGCATGGCTGTCAGGCAGAACGGAAGGATGCAGGCAATGCCGAGAGTGTAGGCGGGGCGGGCGTCACGGGGCTATCGTGGGAGAATGGGCCACATGCCGACCGGGAAGGATGTCGCGATCGTACGGGACCTGGCCGATCGGGTGGCCGGGATCGCCGCGCTGCCGGTGCAGGAGGAGAAGCGGAGGCTCTGGCGGCGGCTGAACGCCCTCCGGCCCGAACGTCCGATGGTCATGATCGACCAGGTCTGCTGGAACGAGATGAACGTCGACGAGGAGCTGACCCTCCGTTGCGCCGATCCGGAATGCCGCGGCTGGGAGGAGCGGCTGCGCCTCCTCCTGTACCAGTGGAAGCACTTTCCGGTGGACAGGGTGGTCGAGCCGTTCGTCCGCGTGTCCAAGGCCGTCCACAACACCGGCTTCGGCGTCACCGTCCGGCAGGAGATCGCGGTCACCGACCCGACCAACGCCGTGGTGGGGCACAGGTTCGTCAACCAGTTCCGCGCCGAAGAGGACCTGGCCAAGATCCAGACGCCGCGGATCAGCCACGACGCCGCCGAGACGGCCCGCCGTCTGGCCGTGGCGGAAGAGCTGTTCGACGGGCTGCTGGAAGTGCGCCCCTGGGGCGTCGATCCGTACCTGTCCCTGTGGGACCCCATCAGCACGTGGATGGGCGTGGAGGCCGCCCTGTACGCCCTCATCGATACGCCCGAGTTCATGCACAGGCTCCTCGCCCGCGTTACCGACGGCTACATGACCCTGCTCGACCAACTGGAGCAGCAGGGCCTGCTGTGCGGGCCCCAGAGCCTGATCCACTGCACCGGCGCCTATACGGAGGAGCTGCCCGCCCCCGGCTACGACCCGGATCGGCCGCGGACGAAGGACATCTGGATGTTCGGGCTGGCGCAGATGCTGTCCACGGTCTCTCCCGCGATGTTCCGGGAATTCGAGGTCGAGTATGCCAGCCGCATCTGCGCGCGGTTCGGGCTGGTGTACTACGGCTGCTGCGATCCGCTGGACCGCAAGATGACCGAGGTGCGGATGATCCCCAACGTCCGCAAGGTGTCCATGAGCCCGTGGGTGGACCAGGATCGCGGCGCGGCCGAGATCGGCCGCGATTTTGTCTACTCCCGCAAGCCCAGCCCCGCCCTGCTGGCCGGCGACCGGTTCGACCCGGATCGCGTGCGGGAGGACTTGCAGGCCACTCGGAGCGTCTGCCGGCAGCACGGCTGTCCGCTGGAGTACATCCTGAAGGACATCAGCACCGTCCGCTACCAGCCCCAGCGGCTGTCCGAGTGGGCCCGGATCGCCATGGAAGTCGCCTGCGGCTGAGGCATCGACCGATCGGCCGGATCCGCCGCCACGGCGGCTACCGATGAGCCAACTCGGCCGAGAGGTCCAGGTAACGCCTGATACCCTCGGGCGTGACGTTCCAGGGGATGTGGTTGCCGATGCACATGACGTAGCCGCCGGTCATCCTGGACGTCTCGACCATGCCGCGGACCATCGCCTCGATCTCGGCCGGGTCGTTCCGCGTCAGGACGCGGTTGTCGCCCTCGCCGGCCAGGAACAGGTTCTTTCCGGCGTGCCGGCGGGCGATCGCCTTGTAGTCGGTGAACGGCTCGGAGATGATCCCGCGGGCCCCGCAGGCGATCACGTCGTCGGCGAAGGCGTCCACGCAGCCGTCCACCATGAAGATCACTTCCTTGCCCGCCTCGCGAAGGATGCCCCAGTACTCCTCGTAGCGGGGGAAGATGTACTTGTGCATCCATGGCGGCGAGCAGACGGGACCGCTGGCCAGGACGATGTCGTCGTGGCAGATGACGAAGTGGACGGGCAGGCGGGCGAAGGCTCGAAAGACCCGCCGGTTGATCTCGGCGAACTCCTCCATGATCCGCTGGAAGGCCGGTTCGAGGCAGATGCTCAGGAAGTTCTGGTAGCCGAAGACCAGCAGCGGCCACATGAACATCGTGTTGTAGAAGCCTACCGTCGAATCCTGGCCGGCAGGCGCGGTGTCCCATTCGGCGGGATAGCGGCGGCGGTATCGCTGGTAGATCGCCTCCTCGCTGCGGAAGTCCCCGTCCTCCACGACGTGCCAGCCGGTGAAATCGCCCTGTTGCAGCGGGCGGAAGGCCAGCATCTCCTCGGGGCTGCTGAATCGGTGCGAGGCTTCCTCCTGCTGCCAGTAATCGCGATTCGAGTCGCCCCACCGGCCCTTGCCCTTGTCGACCTGCTGCTCGGGGCACGGCTTGGGTTCGTCGGTCGTCGGGATGGGCAGGCCCAGTTGCGGGTAGACCTCCCGGAGTCTCCGGCGGCAGAGCCTGGGATGCTCGTAGTAGTCGATGCCGGTCAGGTACGTCTCCGCGTCGGGACACGACCAGTGCTCCCAGTGGGGGATGCGCCGGGGGGCCAACCCCATGAAAGCCAGGTAGCGATCCGTCGGCGCCGGCTGGACGGTGTCGGCACGCGGGGTGGTCATGACGCCGCCTTCACTCCTGCTCGGGGCGCCAGATCACCTCCTGGACGCCCGCGTCGCGGTTGGCCAGGCGGGCGAGGGCGAACAGCAGGTCGGACAGCCGGTTGAGGTAGCGGCCGATGACGCCGGCATGGGGGCCGGCGCCCCGGGTGTGTTGGGAGACGTCCAGGGCGACGATGGCGGCCCGTTCGGCGCGGCGGGCGACGGTCCGGGCCAGGTGAAGCCGCCCGGCCAGCTCGCACCCTCCCGGCAGGATGAAGTGCTCCAGCGGCCCCATCCGCTGCCAGATGGCGTCGACCTGCTTCTCCATCCTCGTCACGGCCGACGGCTCGATCCGGACCTCCGCGGCGCTGCCGGTGGCGATGGCCGCCAGCATCGAACCGACGCGGAGCAACTCGTTCTGGATCCGCAGCAGGGCCCTGGTGATTCGCTTGTGCTCGACGCGCCCGGCCTCCACCGCGCACAGACCGATCACGGCGTTCAGCTCGTCCAGCGTCCCCAGCGCGGCCAGGCGCGCGTCGTTCTTGCGGAGGCGCAGATGGGTTCCGCCGTCCGCACTGGGCAGGACGGTGTAGCCCTTGTCGCCCGCTCTGGTGTACAGCGCCATGGAAGTGCCTTTGCCCGTTTGGCCGCGGTCCATTATACGGCCGGCGGAGCGGATTGGAAGTCCCCCGGCGCCCCCCGGCGGCCCCGGCGCGCTCCCCCCCGCGGGCGGCCTTGGCAACCACTTGTGGCAGATGGGCTTATGCGCCGTAAAAACCCCCAAAAATGAGCGTTTTTGCTGGCGAAATGCCCGCCGGCGGGGGAAAATGGTGCATGAGGTATCACGTTGTTTTTCAAGCGGCAGCACGCCCTCTTAGAGGTGTTCCCCTCGCTGTTTTCGGGAAGGAGAGTTGAACGTGGCCAAGGACACGGCCGGCGGCAAAACCAATAACGGTGCCGGCTCGAAGAGCGTCTACGACGAGTCGAAGATCAAGGTGTTGGACGGCCTGGAGGCCGTGCGCAAGCGGCCGGGGATGTACATCGGCGATACGACCCCTCGGGGGCTGCATCACCTGGTGTGGGAGTTGGTGGACAATTCCGTGGACGAGGCCATGGCGGGCCGGTGCAGCAACATCACCGTCCGCGTCAACGCCGACGGGTCCTGCACCGTCTCCGACGACGGGGACGGCATTCCCGTGGGGCCTCATCCGACGCTGAAGATATCGACCCTCGAGGTGGTCATGTGCCGGCTTCACGCCGGGGGCAAGTTCGACCACGACAGCTACAAGGTTTCCGGCGGTCTGCACGGCGTGGGCGCCTCGGTCGTCAACGCGCTGAGCGAGTGGATGGAGGTGGAGGTCTGCCGCGACGAGACCGTCTACTTCATGGAGTTCGAGCGCGGCAAGAAGACCGGCAAACTCAAGACGATCGGCACGCGGAAGAAGTCGGGCACGAAGGTCACCTTCATGCCCGACCCGGAGATCTTCCCGGACCGCACGTTGCGGTACGACGTGATGGCGACCCGCCTGCGGGAGCTGGCGTACCTGAACGAGGGCCTCCGCATCCGCCTGCAGGACGAGGCGTCCGGGAAGGAGGACGTCTTCCAGTACAACAAGGGCCTGTTGGCGTTCGTGCAGCACCTCAACGAGGGCAAGACCGCCCTGTGCCGCCCGGCGATGATCCACAAGGTGGACGAGGACGCCCGGCTGGAGCTGTCGCTGGCGCTTCAGTACAACGATGGGTACAGCGAGACGGTGTTGACCTTCGCCAACAACATCAACACCGTCGAGGGGGGGACGCACCTTTCCGGGTTCCGCTCGGCCCTGACGCGGACGCTCAACGCCTACGCCCGCGGCGCCAACCTGATCAAGGAGAAAGACAAGCTGCCCAGCGGAGAGGACTTCCGGGAGGGGCTGACCGCGGTGATCGCCGTCCGCGTCGGCGAGCCGCAGTTCGAAGGCCAGACCAAGACCAAGCTGGGCAACTCCGAGGTGGAATCGTTCGTCACCCAGGCGGTGAACGAGCAACTGGGCACGTGGATGGAGGAGCACCCCGCCGAGGCCAAGCGGATCTTCAACAAGGGCTGGCAGGCCCAGCAGGCCCGCGACGCCGCCCGCAAGGCGCGGGACCTGACGCGGCGGAAGGGCGCCCTGTCCAGCGGGTCGCTGCCGGGCAAGCTGGCGGACTGCCGCAGCAAGGACATCGAGACGACCGAGCTGTTCCTGGTCGAGGGCGATTCCGCCGGCGGGCCCGCCAAGCAGGGCAGGGACTCGGCCACCCAGGCCATCCTGCCGCTGCGGGGGAAGATCCTCAACGTCGAGAAGGCGCGGATCGACAAGGTGCTGGCGTTCAACGAGATCCGGTCGATCGTCTCGGCGCTGGACTGCGGCATCGGCAACGACGAGGTCAACATGGACAAGTGCCGCTACGGCAAGGTCATCATCATGACCGACGCCGACGTGGACGGCTCGCACATCCGCACGCTGCTGCTGACGTTCTTCTACCGGCACATGAAGCCGCTGATCCTGAGCGGGCGGATGTTCATCGCCCAGCCCCCGCTGTACCTGGTCACTCGAAAGCGTCACAAGGAGTACGTCCTCAACGAGCAGAAGATGCGCGAGGCCCTGATCAAGCTGGGCCTGGAGGGCACGGCCCTCCAGATCCGCAAGTTCCCCCGCGGCAAGCCGCAGGTGGAGACCGAGATCAAGGGCGCCGCCCTCCGCGACCTCGTGGCGATGCTGGAGGAGCTGGCCGAGAAGGTCCACATCGTCGAGCGCCGCGGGCTGAGCTTCGCCGACCTGCTGTCGCAGCGCAAGGACGGCAAGTTCCCCACACACTGGGTGTGCATCGACGGGCAGGACACGTTCTGCCACACGACCGAGGAGTACGACGCCATCCTGGCCGAGTTCCGGGACCAGCTCGATGAGGAAGCCAACGGCGGCAACGGCAACGGCCGGGGCAGGCCCGCCGACAAGCGGCCCAGGCGGCGGCTGGAGAAGAAGGCGGAGCTCCACGAGGTCCGGGACATCACCCGGCTCATCGACAAGCTGGCCACGCGCGGGCTGGACATCGCCGACTACTTCCTGGCGCGGGAGGAGTCGGTCGCGGGCGAGAAGGCCCCGGCCAAGTTCGTGCTGGTCAGCGAGGACGCCGAGCTGGAGGTGGACAACGTCGCGGGCATCGCCCCGGGCGTCCGGGAGCTGGGCGGTCGCGGGATGGAGATCAAGCGCTTCAAGGGCCTGGGCGAGATGAACGCCGACCAGTTGTGGGAGACCACGATGGACCCCGAGCGCCGCATGCTCCTCCGCGTCTGCGCCGAAGAGGCCGAGGAGGCCGAGCGGATGTTCAGCGTCCTGATGGGCGATGACGTGGCCATGCGGCGCCAGTTCATCGAAGACCACGCCCTGGAGGTCAGGAACCTGGACGTGTGAGGGGGGTGTCCCGGTGGGGGCAGGTGCGCCGCGTCTCTGGGTTTGAACCCCCCGTACCGACGGCATCTTCGCTTCGCTTCGACTTCCGCTGGGGGGCGAGTGTCTTTACGCGCCGGGTGGTTGTGTGCCTCCTTTGCGGGGTATTGTCTAAGAGGGGGTGGGAGTGTAGGGTAGGGGCGTCTTGCGAGATCAACCTGCTGTCGAGGTACTGCTTCCATGACCACCGTGACCAGGGACTCCAAGGCCCTTCTGGACAGGACCCTGGAGACCGCCGCCGGCGTGCTGGACGCCGGCCGGATCGCCGCCGCGCGGCGCCGCCAGGCCGACGTGCTGGCCTGGCGGGACAGCGACTACCTTCCCATCCTCTATGGCGTCCGCTGCGAGGCCGTGGCGGAGCTGCCGGATTTCGACTGGGCCGAGCAGTTCGCCGACCCCGCCGCCAGCCTGTACATGCAGATGAAGGACGTGATCGTCGCCGCCTCCGGCGACGGGGATACCGTCCCCTCCGTCCGCGCGGACACCGGCGTGGTCAACGGCCCCAGCGTGCTGGGAGCGCCCTTTATCGTCCCGTCCCACACCAAGCCCGTCTGCAACGGGCACGTGCCCAGGGACGAGCTGGCCGCCTTCGAGGTCCCCGACGACATCCGCCCCCTCGGCGTGATCCCCACCATGGTCGAGCACACCCAGCACCACCTGGCCGCCCTCCGGTCGGCCGGGCTGGCCGATCTCGTCCCCGTCCGGCACTGCGACACCCAGGGGCCCTTCGACATCGCCGCCCAGGCCCGCGGGCACGACGACATCTTCCTGGACATGTACGTGGACCCCGAGTTCGTCCACAGCCTCCTGCTCAAGTCGCTGGACATCTACGTGAAGATGAACGTGCTGTGCAAGTCCCTGGGCGGCCATCCGTTGGACTCGGGCCCCGCCAACGAGTACTGGATGGACCCCGGCTCGGTCCGGCTGTGCGACGACAGCGGCATCCTGATGTCGGCGGCGATGTACCGGCAGTTCTGCGCCGACTACGTCGGGAGGGCGTTCGAGCCCTTCGCGGGCGGCTGGCTTCACTACTGCGGCGGCGTGAGCGAGGGAGGCCGGCCCGAGGGGCTGCACCTGCACGAGGTCTACTGCTCGATCGACGGGCTCCGCGGGCTGAACTTCACCACCGGCGGCGACTGGTTCGCCGAGGTGAAGAAGGTGATCGACCGGAAGGTGGCCTTCCTCGGCCAGATGCCCCGCGGCCCCGACGAGCCGCTGGAGGAGTATTTCCGCCGGGTGCTCGCCCTGTGCCCGGGGCGCAAGGGCATGATCCTCCACGCCGGCCCGCGCCCCGGCGAGGGAGAGCGGTTCCTGGAGACCTGGCACGCCGTGCAGGACGAGGTCTTCACGTGACCCCGGAACCGCCCCAACGGGACAAGCTTGCGGTTTAGCGAACACTCCGGCAGGCCGCGGGCAGTTTCAACCGTTCCGCGTGGCGCTATTTGCCGTGGAGACATTTCCGTGCCGAGTCCGATAACAGTAAGGATTAAGCGGAACGCGGGCTGTGAGGACGTGCCGCTGCCGCGGTACATGACGGCGCACGCCGCCGGGATGGATCTCTGTGCCGCCTGCGAGCGGGACGTGACGATCGCCCCGGGCGAGGTGGTGGCCGTGCCGGCGGGCTTTTCGATGGCCGTGCCGCCCGGTTACGAGGCGCAGGTCCGCCCCCGCAGCGGGCTGGCGCTGAAGCACGGCCTGATCGTGCCCAACAGCCCGGGCACGATCGACGCCGACTACCGCGGCGAGGTATGTATCCTTCTGGGCAACGTCTCCCGGGAGCCGTTCACGGTCACCCGCGGGATGCGAATCGCCCAGATGGTCATCAGCCCGGTCGCCGCCGCCCGGGTCACCGAGGTGGACGAGCTGGATCAGACCCGTCGCGGTGAGGGCGGTTTCGGGCACACGGGCATGTGAAGGGCCGGCCCCGACTGGGACCAGGGGCCGGAAACTGGTGCAATCGATGGGCAAGGAGGCCGAGAACAACACGAGCACCAGCGGCGCCGCCCCCGCGGCCGCCAAGACCAACGGGGCGGCCGGTTCGGCGGGTTCGGCGAAGAAGTCCGATCCCCCCGCCACCGGGCCCGGGCTGCGGTTCGTCCGATATCTGCTGGTGATCGCCCTCACCGGGGCGGTCCTGCTGGCGTGGCTGAGCGTGCTGACGTACAATCCCGCCGATCCCCCGTCGGCCAACGTCTATCCCCCCCAGCAGATCCGCAACGCCGCCGGGGCGGCCGGGGCGTTCCTGGCGCATACGGTACGCTACTGGCTGGGCGACGGGGCATACGTGCTGCTGACCTACGCGACGGTATTGGCTTTCATCTGGCTGGCCGGCGGGCGCGTGAGCCACTGGCCGTGGCGGCTGGTGGGGCTGGCGGTGCTGGTGGCGGTGATGTCGGCCGCCAGCTACCTCCTGGGCCCGCGCGGTCCGGAGGCGGTGATGGCGGGCAACATCCTGGGGGCGGCGGCGGGCGAGTTCCTGCTGACGGCCTTCTCGCCCGTCGGCTCGTGGGTGGTGCTGGTGGTGGCGTTCGGGATCGGGCTGATGTTCACCGCCGACCGGATCGTGATGAAGCTGCCCCGCGCCGGCAGGAAGCTGTGGGACAACCGTCGCGGCGTGTCCCTGCCGTCCTGGCCTTCCCTGCGGCGCAAGGACGCCAGGTGCGACCTCCAGCACATGCCCCCGGCCCCCCGCGCGGTCGCCGCGGCCGGGGCCCGCGCGACGCTGACGGGGCGGCCCAAGGACAAGAATCCCCCCGAGCCCGCGCCGGCGCCGAAGCCGGCCGCCGTCGCCGTGCCCCCCCGGCCCGCGCGGGACAAGCCCCAGGGCAAGGACGAACCGGCCAAGGCCTCCCCCGGCCAGTACGACTACCCCAGCACGGCCCTGCTGGCCGAGCCGGAAGGCCAGTACCAGCAGAGCCAGGCCGCCGCCGTCCTGGCCAAGCGGTCGGTCCTCCAGCAGACCCTCGATGACTTCGGCGTGGAGGCGCAGGTCGTCGGGCACATGACCGGCCCGGTGATCTCCATGTTCGAGCTGGCGCTGGCGCCGGGCGTGAAGGTCAACCGGATCGATTCCCTCGCCCGCGACATCGCCCGCGCCCTGGCCGTGCCGGGAGTGCGGGTGGTCAGCCCGCTGGAGGGCAGGGACACCGTCGGCATCGAGGTGCCCAACCTCGACAAGGAGACGGTCCGCCTGAAGGAGCTGATGGAACTGGCCCCCGGCGCCGCCGACCAGATGCAACTGCCGCTGTACCTGGGCAAGGACGCCGAAGGCCTGCCCATCGTGGCGGACCTGGCGACCATGCCGCACATGCTCCTGGCCGGCACCACCGGCAGCGGCAAGAGCGTGTGCATCAACGCCATCATCTCCGCCATCCTCATGACCCGCGCGCCGGAGTTCGTCCGCCTGATCCTCATCGACCCGAAGATGGTCGAGATGGCCTCCTACGAGAAGATCCCCCACCTGCTGTGCCCGATCGTCAACGACATGCGCCGGGCCGAGGACATCCTGGAATGGGCCGCCGCCAGGATGGACGAGCGGTACGAGCTGCTCAAGGCCACCCGCGTCCGCAACATCGTCGGCTACAACCGCCTCGGGCCCGAGGAGCTGTACAAGCGCTTCGGGGCCGAGACCGACGAGGAGAAGGCCCAGGTCCTCACCCGCATGGCCTACTACGTGATCGTCGTCGATGAGCTGGCGGACCTGATCATGACCAGCTCCAAGGAGGTGGAGAACCACATCATCCGGATCGCCCAGAAGGCCCGGGCGGTGGGCATCCACCTGATCGTCGCCACCCAGCGCCCCAGCGTCAACGTGGTGACCGGGCTGATCAAGTCCAACATGCCCTGCCGAATCTCCTTCCGCGTCGCCAGCCGCCAGGAGAGCCGGATCGTCCTCGACCAGAACGGCGCCGACGTCCTGCTGGGCCAGGGCGACATGCTGTTCCTCAAGCCCGGCACCAGCCACCTCGCCCGCGCCCAGGGCACCTACGTGTCCGAGGAGGAAATCCGCTCGGTGGTCGAGCACGTCAGCAAGGGCCGGGAGCCCGAGTTCAACTCCGAGCTGGTCCGCATCCAGTCCGGCTTCTCCGACGGCGGCACCGGCGAGCGGGACGAGCTGTTCGACAAGGCGGTGGAAGTGGTCCTCCAGAGCCAGCGCGGCAGCGTCTCGCTGCTCCAGCGCCGCCTGGCGATCGGCTACAGCCGCGCCAGCCGGATCGTCGACCAGATGGCCGAAGCCGGCATCCTGGGAGACTACAAGGGCTCCCAGGCCCGCGAGGTGATGCTGACCCTGGAGGACTGGCACGCCCTCAAGGCCAGCGTCGAGGCCGACCAGTCCGGCGCCAACGCCCTCGACGGCACGCCGACCAGCGTCTAGCAGGTGGCACAGGTTTTCAACCTGTGGATTTCGCACAGGTTACAAACCTGTGCCACCAGATGCTGCTTGACGGAAAGGAAGGAGCCCCGCGTGGATTCCCGCACCGCCGCCCGTTACATGGCCCACGTCACCACGGCCGCCAACTGGTACGTCAACACCCAGTGCACCGAGGACCGCCCCTGGGGGCCGGTCCACCAACTCGCCGACGAGGGCCGGTTCGTCTACGAGGCGTACAAGGGCACCCGCTGG
>DASRZG010000171.1:0-3452 GCA_035686585.1 Phycisphaerae bacterium | reverse complement strand
AAGGTCGCGCCCCATCCGGTCGGTCCCGAGCAGGAACATCGGCCCGCCGGAGGTCATCAGGCGCCCGTTGTGGAAGAACCGTACCGGATGGACCTGCGTTGGGTCGGGCGTGAACTCCGACTGGAACGTCTCCGGGTTCTTCTCGGCCTTCAGTCCGTAGACGAACAACCCGTGCTGCCAGGACCAGCGCATCCGCTGCGGCGGGACGTACCGGAAGTCGGTGCGGATGGCCTGGTAGTCGTACGGGGCGAACAGCGGCGCGCCCAGCGCGACGACGTAGAACAGGATCAGCAGCACGCCGAAGGCCGGCCCCCGCCTGCTCTTGCGGAAGCGGCGCCAGATGAGCCGGCGGTAGCTGAGCTGGCCCAACCCCGCAAGCGGGTCGGCGTCCGGACCGGGCTGGTCCCCGGCCGGACCGCGCACCGCCGGCCCCGAGGTCGGGGGAACATCGTCCTGGGGCGCCTTGTTGCGTTCTTCGTCCATTGACTGTGCCGCTTGTCCTTTCGCCCGCTTTCCTGCGGCTACTCGTACCGAATCCTCGGGTCCGCCCAGGCCAGGGCGATGTCGGCCAGGAGGTTGCCCACGATCAGCAGGACGCTGAACATCATGATCAGCGACCCGGCCAGGTACACGTCCTCGTTCAGCAGCCCCCGCAGCAGCAGCGGGCCGACGGTGGGCAGCCCCAGCACGATCGAGACCATGGCCGCGCCCGACAGGATGCCCGGCAGGCTCATCCCGAGGATGCTGATCAGGGGGTTGATGGCGATTCGCACGGCGTGCTTGACCACGACCGTGGACTCCTTGAGCCCTTTGGCGCGGGCGGTCACGATGAACGGCTGGCCGAGGACATCCAGCAGGTTGCCGCGCATGATCCGCATCAGCCCGGCCGTGCCGTTGATGCCCACCACTACCACGGGGATCCACAGGTGCTTGAGCAGGTCGGCCAGCTTGGCCCAGCTCCACGGGGCGTTCTCGTACTGGTCGCTGAACAGCCCGTACAGCGGCACGCCGAACGCCCGGAACGCGAAGACCATCAGCGCCAGGGCCACCAGAAACGCCGGCAGCGACATGCCCACGAAGCTGATGAACGTCAGCAGGTGGTCGGACCACTTGTACTGATGCGTGGCGGAGTAGATGCCCAGCGGGATCGCCACCGCGTAGGAGAACACCAGCGAGCCCAGCGCGATCATCACCGTGTAGGCCAGGCGGTCCCAGATCAGCGAGTTGACCTCCTGCTCGTACTCGAAGCTCTCGCCGAAGTCGCCCCGGGCGAAGCCCCAGATCCACTTGGCGTACCGGACGTGCATGGGCTGGTTCAGCCCGTACCGCTCCCGGAGCTGCTCGACGCGGACGGCCGCCCCGGCGTCGCTGCCGTACTGCTCCTGGAGGCGCTGGATCTCCCGGTCCAGGTAGTCGCCCTCCGGAAGCTGGATGATCACGAAGGAGATGATCGACACCATCAGCAGCGTCGGGATCGCCAGCAGGGCGCGGCGGATGATGTAGGAGATCATTGGCGGGCCTCCGGATCCATCCAGCACTGCTCGGGGTAGCTCGATCCCGGCCCGGCCGGGGCCCAGGGCCCGAGGATGCCCTTGTCGGGCACGTTGTGGAAGCCGCGGCCGACCAGCACCGGCGCCGGGCTGCGGGCCACTGTGCCCAGGACGAACGGCCCTTCGTCGATGTGGATCCGCACGGCCTGGTGGACCAGCTCGTGACGCTTGGCCAGCTCCTTTTCCTTCTTGATCCGGTCGTAGATCTTCAGCAGGCGGTCCAGGGGGTCGCCGGGTGTGGGCGGGTCGCCCTCGGTCCCGCCGGTCTCGTACCAGCGGCCGACCTTCGGGTGCCAGTACTTCGCCATCGCCGGGAAGACCCAGTCGGGGTACGTGAACAGGTCCATCTCCGCCTGGCTGTGCATGCTGATGGTGTACTTGCCCAGCGTGATGCGCAGGGACCGTTCGGCCCCCGGCGGGGTGTAGATGATGGCGTCGATCCCCATCCGCCGCCAGCCCTCCGCGATGATCAACCCCATGTCGTTTTCCATGCGGTTACCGGAGGCGTCGGTCACGTCCATCACCAGCGTCAGGCGCTCCCCGTCCCGGCGGAGGCGGTAGCCCTCGGCGTCGCGCCGCGTCAGACCCATCTCGTCGAGCAGCGTGTTGGCCTTGTCGAGGTTGTACTCCGCGAAGGCGCTCTTCCATTCCTCGAAGAGCCTTCGTCCCTCTTCGCCGGCGAAGTGCCAGCTTTCTTCCGAGATCGTCGAGCCCTGCGGGGTGCACATCCCGCGCCAGGCGATCTGGTTGCCCTTCTCGCGGTCGATGCCCAGGGCCAGCGCGCGGCGGAATCGCCGGTCGCGGATCAGTCCCCGCAGGACCGGGTCCGGCGCGGACCAGTTGACCAGGATGCCCGGCTCGGCGCCGTTGGTGGACTCCCACATCTTGATGCGGTACCGGCCGCTGCGAGTGCCCTTGAGGAACAGCGCCAGGTCCATCACCTGGATGCCCCGGTACTGGCAGTCGATCTCGCCCGCGAGCATCTTGAGGACCTGCACCTGCTGGTCGGGGATCAGCTTGGAGACGACACGGTCGATGTAGGGAAGCTGGCGACCCAGGTCGTCCACGACGTAGTAATACGGGTTGCGCTCCAGGAGGACGTAGTACCCGCCGTCGCGGCACTCCTTCAGCCGCCACGGCCACATCGTCGGGCGGTCGGGGTTCTGGTGCGGAAGGTTCTTGCGGGAGAACTCCGTGAAGTCGCCCGCCGTGACGGCGGGGTTGTAGCGGGGGTGGAACTGGACCATGTAGTGCTTCGGGATGTTGTACTTCTCGTTCTCCCAGAAGCCCGTCGCCAGCCACAGCGGCACGAGCCAGTTGGGCCCGGCGAACTTCATGACGATGGTGGTCTCGTCGGGGGTCTCGACGGCCATGGGCTTGCCGCCGACCAGGCACCAGACCGGCGGGATGAGCTGGGCCTCGTTCCGCAGGCACAGCTCGTAGAAGAAGGCGAAGTCCGCCGACGTGTAGGGATGCCCGTCGGACCACTTCAGGCCCTTGCGGAGATGCAGCGTCAACGCGGTGCCGTCGTCCTTGTACTCCCACGACTCGGCCAGGCCCGGCTCGAGCCCTTGGCAGTCGAACCGCCACCGGATCAGCGGCGCGTACCCCCCGACCATCTTCCAGGACGCGATCTGCGGGCTGGTGTCGAACCGCCGCCAGGTCCCGCCGTACCGTCCCGGGCCCTCGTAGCCGGCGTAGTCGTGCCGGGCGACCAGGGGACGCTCCGGCAGGCGCTGCGACAGCGGCGGCAGCCGGCCCTCGGCCACCCGCTTGGCCAGCATCGGCGCTTCGTTCGCCTCGAGCCCCGAAGGCCAGGCCGACAGGTCCTCGACCGGGCTGCGGCTCGGCCCGCCCAGCGCGATCAGCAGTGCGACGACGGCGACGACGATGGGGCAGATA
>DASRZG010000170.1:0-11040 GCA_035686585.1 Phycisphaerae bacterium | reverse complement strand
TTCGCCAGCGTGGAGGAGCGGGACTACGGCCTGCTCTACCACGTCGCCGAGATCCCCGACTCCCATGATGGCAATCATGCCTGCATCCTGCACCCGCGTGACGTGACAGAGGCGGTTGCCGACGTGCGGGACTTTTATCGGGCCAAGGGGCTGACCCCGCGCGTGTACCACCTTTCGCGGCCGGGAGAAGGACGGGAGCTTCGCGAGGCGCTGCTGGCCGCGGGCTTCCGTTTTGGGGAACACGCAACTCGTTTCCGAGGAAGCCGGATTCGAGCAGCTCGACGCGCCGCTGGAAAGCTGGTCCGCATGGCAGGACTGATCTTGCGCACGGATCCCTGCAACCGGGGGTGCCTTGGACAAGCCCCCGGGTACGTGTCCAGCGTGCGTTGTCCTGCTCCGAAGGAGCAGGGAGCGGTTAGCCGGGGGCGTCAGCCCCCGGTATCCGGTCCATGAGAAGACAAGCCCCGGAGGGGCGAAAGTGGATTGGTCAGCCGCCCTTCTTTCGCCCCTCCGGGGCTTGGAGCCGATTGGGGCCTCATTCCGGGGGCTGACGCCCCCGGCTAACCGCTCTGGGCCCCGTTCGGGGCCCAACGACAAACATCGGGCTACCCCCGCGCTAAACACGTACGGCCCCCGGGCATTGTCCGGGGCGGTTCCGCCTGGCCAGAAGCCGGACAAGGCAAACGACACCTTGTCCGGGGCACACGACGGGGCATTGATCCAGCCTTCCGGGCTCACAGGTGCTGCCAAAACACCCGCACAGGGCATCCAAGTCGTAGTGCGGCGGTGCTGCCTTGGCGCTGCTGAGCCGGGGTGGTTGCGCGTGCAGCAGCGTTGCACACCTGCACATTCATCAAGGCCCGAAGGGCCGGAGGAGTTTGGCCGGGGGCGCCAGCCCCCGGAACAGGCCCCCCCCTATCACACTGAGCCCCGAAGGGGCGGCGGAGAGGACGGGGAGATCCAGCCGCGGATCCCCCATCGCCCCTTCAGGGCTCCCCCCTGCAAGGAGGCCCGCTTCCGGGGCTGACGCCCCCGGCCAAACTCCTCCGGCCCTTCGGGCCTCGGCGGGCGGGTTCGCCCGCCCTACCTGCTCCAGGCACGGGGTTAGGGGACGTAGCCCCCGGCCACGAGGGCCGGGGGCGAAATAGGAAGACGACGACCGGGGGCGAAGGACAATGACCACACCCGGGTGCCACGGGCTGCTTGCAGCCCGTGCCGGCAGGCTTCCCCATGGGGCCAGGACCCATTCGACCCACCCGCCCTACCTGCTGTTGCCTATGGCGCCACCACCTGACCGTCGGCGTCGATGCGGGACTGCACCGTCAGCCGGTCGCCGGCCAGGTTGATCACGTCGTCGATGTCGCCGCAGGTCAGCAGGCCCTGGATGTACAGGCCGGGGGAGGTCGTGTTTACGGGGGCGGACATGATCCGGCGGAAGCTGGCGGGGACGTAGCTGGCCTTCACTCGCTTCACCGACCCGGGCAGCAGCGGGGCCGCGAACGTCAGCGGGACCGCCCATCTCGGCCCGGTCGCCGACAGCTCCCGCACCTGCGGATGGTCCTGCACGAAGTCGAGTATCTGCCGGACCCGCAGGCCCACCAGCGAGCGGTCGAAGTGCGTCAGTTGCCGCTGGGCGTCGCAGTCCTTCTCGTCCCAAAGCAGGTGAATGCCCGGTGGGCCGGCCGGGGCTGGCTTTGGCTCCGCGGCGGCGGGCTTGGCAGCGGAGGGGCCCAGGTCCGGCGCGGGCGGGATCGAATCCTCCGGCGGCCCGTCCAGGTCGAGCAGGCCGAGGTCGCCTTCGGCCATGCGGTTGGCCCCGGTGACCCGCACGGCTGGGCCCGCCTTGCCCTTCACCGCGTACGGCAGCGGGCAGCGGGTCCAGTCGGAGATGGCCAACAGCTTTGGCAGGTCCTCCCGGCCCAGCCCGGCCGGCTCGGGGCACAGCCGGGCGATCCGCTGAAGCACCGTCACCTGCGGGCGGTCGCGAACCAGGAAGCCGGAGGCGGTGAGGTTGCTCTCGATCGGGCTTAGGCCCTTGACCTTCCGCCACGTGTCGGGATCGGGGGCGGCCAGGCCGAACTGGCGGGCCAGGAAGGCATACACCCGCTCGATCATGGACGGATGGTAGGCGTGTGTGGTGTCCTCGGCGTAGTAGTCCGTGGCCGCGGCTGGCGCGCCGGCCAGGTCGTACAGCCGCCGCAGCGTGGCGTAGGACTGCTTGCTTCCGTCGTCGGGACGTTCGGTGATGACCATCACCGGCCGGGGCACCGCGGCCGTCAGTTGGTCGCCGGCCGTGACTCCGTATGTCCCGTCACCCCAGACGGCCTGCTCGGCATCGGACAGGCCGCCGATGGCCTCGCCGCGAATGATGACCACGGGGACGGCGAAGGCCACGTCGTCGCTGTAGCAGGCGACCTCGCGCGTGATGCTTCCGCCGCCGGACGCCCCGGTGAAGCCGATGCGGTCGGCCTGGACGAACGGGAACGTCGCCAGGAACTCCCGCGCCCGCACGGCCTCGGTGATGTAGAGGCGCGCGGGCTGGATGCCCGCCAGGGCCATCGGCAGGCCGGTGCGGTCGTGCTCGCGGGTGGGCGACCTGCCGGCGCGGGGCTCGTCGCGGACCGGGTCGTGGAACTCCCGCCGCTCGCCCACCCCCGGATGATCGTACACCAGCACGGCCACGCCGTTGTGGGCCATGTACGCCCCCAGCCGCTGGTAGTCGACGCCGAACTTGCCCTGCCACCAGTGCCCGATCGGGGCGACGACCGCCGCCCCGGCCGCATTCGGCCTGGCGGGGACGTACAAATGGGACGTGCTCCACGTGCCGGGGGCGGTCTCGAACAGCCACTTTTCGACGTGGTAGCCGTCCCGCTGGACCTTCCCGCACAGCTCCCTGCCCTGCGGCCCGTCCAGAGGCACGACCGGGCCCACCCGCCCGCGGTACCACTGCTTCAGCTCGGCGGCCCAGCGGAGGACGTCTTCCTTCGTCTTCAGCTCGGCGATCCGCCCGTTGCGCCGCGCCAGGGCCTGCTCGCCGAGATGCCTGACATACTGGTCAAACGCAGCCGGCGCGTTGTCCGCCGCCGGGATCTGGCTGGTTGGCATCGTCCGTCCTCGATGTGCCGCCCGGTCTGTCTTTGCGGGCGCCATGCTACCGCCGGCGCGTGCCTGCGACCACGGCAAATGCCCGTCCCGAGCCCCCGCTCCGCGCCGATCGGTGCTCCCCTGGCCTTGCCCGGCCGGCGGGCCGATAATAAGATGGTTGTACGATACGCCCGTAGCTCAAGCGGACAGAGCAACGGTCTTCTAAACCGTAGGTTGGAGGTTCGAGTCCTCCCGGGCGTGGTTCCCGATCGGGCACCCCCATGAACGGCCCCGCACAATCCGAGCAGGACTATCTCGCCCTCGACGACGACGCGCTGGTCGGCCAGTGCGACGTGCAGATCCACCGGGCTTCCGGGCCCGGGGGGCAGCATCGCAACAAGGTCTCCACCGCCTGCAGGCTGCATCACAGGCCGACGGGGATCTCGGCGCAATGCTATGACTCGCGCTCCCAGGCGGAGAACCGGAGCGGGGCGCTGCGGCGGCTTCGGATGAAGATCGCCTGCCAGCACCGCAGGCCGGTGGACGCCGCCCGGGGCGAGGTGCCCGAGGTGGTGCGGTCGTGCCTGACGGGCAAGAAGCCCACGGCCCCGGGTGCGGGCAAGGCCAGGCTGGCCATCGGGCGGAAGGACCATCGCTTCTGGCCGGTGGCGCAGTTCCTGCTGGACGTCCTGGACGCCCACCACGGCGGGCTGGCGGAGACGGCACGGGCGGTCGGCATCTCCACCAGCAACCTCGTCTCGGTCCTCAAGGCCGACCGCCACCTCTACGCCGCCGCCGGCGACATCCGGAAGCGACACGGTCAGGGGGCGATCAGCTAGACGCAACGGTCGCACCGGACCCCCTCGTAGGCACATTCCACGCCCCCCAGATCCACGCCTATTTCGCCCCCCGGCCTCGTGGCCGGGGGCGAAATAGGGGGGGGGACGGGACGGACCGTTGCCGGGAGCGTGGGGCACGCGTATTGTGGTGGGAGTGAGCGAAAGACCGGACATTGCGATCGTCGGGCCCGGACGGGTCGGCACGGCCCTGGGCGTGGCGGCGGCGCGGGCGGGGTACCGCGTGGTGGGCGTGGCGGGGCGCGACGAGGGCCGGGCGCGGGCGGCGGCCGAGAGGATCGGCCCGAACGTCGCCTACGGGCCGGCCGAGCGAATCGCCCGGGGGGCGGCCCTGGTGCTGCTGACCGTCTCCGACGACGCGATCGCCGGAGTGTGCCGGCAACTGGCGGCCGCCGCCGTGCCGGCGCCGGGAGCGGTGATAGCCCACTGCAGCGGGGCGCTGGGCAGCGAGGTCCTCGCGTCCGCCCGGCAGTTGGCGGGGGCGGCGATCGGGTCGATGCATCCGCTGCAGACCTTCCCCGACCCCGAGGCCGGCGCCGAGCGCCTGGCGGGGGCGTACTTCTTCTGCGAGGGCGACGACCGCGCGGTGGCGGTCCTGACCGCCCTGGCCGAGGCCGTCGGCGGCACGGCCGTACGGATCGACTCCCAGGCCAAGCTGCTCTACCACGCCGCCGCGGTCATGGCCTGCAATGGCTTGGCGGCGCTGCTCGACGCCGCCTTCCGCACCGCGCGGCAGGCGGGGATCGATCCCGGGCTGGCCCGCGTGGCCTTCGGGCCGCTGATCCGGGCGACGGTGGACAACGTCCTGGCCGCCGGTCCGGCCGAGGCCCTCACCGGCCCGATCGTCCGCGGCGACGCCGCACTGGTCGGCAGGGAGGCGGGTGAACTCTCCGCCGCCGACGGGCGTCTCGGCGAGATTTACCGCGCCCTGGGCGCCTGGACGGTGGACCTGGCCGTCCGCAAAGGCAGCATCGACGCCGACCAGGCCCGGGCCCTGCTGGCGGCACTGGGCGGGGGCGAGACGGGCTAGTCCGCCGTTCGCGTCACCCACCTTGGATGGCACCCTCGAGCTTCGCCCGGCACCCGTTTAGCCGCGACCCGCAGGGGAGCGCGTCGCCGCCGGACATTGTCTCTTCGCATGCGCCTGGAGGTTCTGTCTGGAGCGTCCGGGCGCATGCCAGCGCACGCGGAACGGAACCGACGCGCTCCCCTGCGGGTCGCGGCTAAACGAGCGCGGGGGGGCGTTCCATGAGGACAATCCCCTTGGAGATGCCTCGCCGCGACCGTACATTCGTGGACGTCACGCATTGACGACCCCGGCCCTTCGTAAAGGATGGATGGATGATCACCTCCGAGCAGATCAAGGCCGCCGCCAAGGCCCTCGGCGCCGACGCGGTGGGCGTCGCCCCGATCGAGCGGTTCGACGGCGCCCCCCTCCAGATGGACCCGCGGCAGATCATGCCCGAGGCCCGGTCGGTGGTCGCCATGGCCTTTCGCGTCATGCGCGGCAGCCTCCGCGGCATCGAGGAGGGCACGTTCTTCAGCAATTACTCCTCGATGGGCTACGGCGGGCTGACCTACCTGTACATCCCGCTGGTGGTCATCAACCTGTGCAAGATGATCGAGGACGCCGGCTACGAGGCCCTGCCCATGGGCCACCAGAGCGACTGGCGCGGCATCGACATCAACGGGCGGCCCTGCGAAGGCTTCAGCCGGCCGGTCGCCCCCGGCAAGGCTCAGCCGGACGTGATGATCCACCTGCGGATCGCCGCCTACCTGGCGGGGTTGGGCGAGATCGGCTACTCGAAGGTCTTCCTGACGCCCCAGTTCGGCCCGCGGCAGAGGCTGGGGATCGTCATCACCGAGCTGCCCCTGGACCCGGACCCGATCTACGCCGGCCCGCCGCTGTGCAACCGCTGCATGGCGTGCGTGACGGACTGCCCCGGCAAGGCCATCCCCCGCGACGAGACGGTCCAGGTCGAGCTGGCGGGTGAGACCGTCGAGTGGGCGAAGCTCGACACGCGGGCGTGCTCGATCGCCTTCTGCGGCGGGCGCGTCGACCCGCCGGCGGAGCCCGGGGAGCACGTCTACAGCGAGGTCTACGGCGAGAACGTCGCCCGCGACAGCCACACGCCCTTCCACTCCCGCCCGCGGCGCCTGTACAACACCGGCGAGGCCGTCTGCGGCGGCAAGGGCTGCCTGCGGGCGTGCATGATCAGCCTGGAGAAACGCGGCGTGCTGGCCAACCGGTTCCACTCCCCCTTCCGCCGGCGCAAGCCGTGGACGGTGGACTGGCAGGAGGGGCGGGAGGCGGCCGAGTGAAGTTCGCCGTCGGCTACCAGCTTCCCGAGGCCGACGAGGAGCCGTTCGTCGACGTCGTCCGCGACTACGCCGCCCACGTCGCCGAGGTGTACTTCCCCTGGGCGGACATGCCCAGCGGGCGGGCCGCCCTGCTCAGCCGGCGCGGACACACCGACTGGTCCGGCCAGCGCCGGCTCGAAGCCGACCTGCTCGCCTTCCGCGAGATGGGAATCCGGCTCAACGTCCTGTTCAACGCCGCCTGCTATGGCCGGCACGCCGCCAGCGCATTCCTGGCCAACCGGGTGATCTCCGTCCTGGAGCACCTCGACGAGGTCGCCGGCGGGGTGGACGTGGTGACGACGACCTCCCCCGCCGTCGCCGGCACGGTCCATCGCCACTTCGGCTCCGTCCGCGTGCGGGCGTCGGTGAACATGCGGATCGGCACGGTCGCCGGCATGGAGTACGTCGCGGGCCTGTTCGACAGCTTCTGCGTCCAGCGGGAGTGCAACCGCGACCTGTCGCGCCTGAACGACCTCAAGGCCTGGGCAGACGCCAACGGCAAGGGCCTGACCATGCTGGCCAACTCCGGCTGCCTCGCCCACTGCAGCGGGCAGACCTTCCACGACAACATGGTCGCCCACGAGGCCGACATCGACGAGACCGCCCCGATCGACGGCTTCAACCCCCACGTCTGCGCCAACTACCTCGCCGACCGCGAACACTGGCCGATGATCCTGGCCAACACCTGGGTCCGCCCCGAGGACCTGCACCGGTACGAGGGCCTGTTCGACGTGGTCAAGCTGGCCACGCGCCAGCACGCCCGGCCCCGGACGGTCATCGACGCCTACGCCCGCCGCCGATACCGCGGCAACCTGCTCGATCTGCTGGAGCCGTCCCACGCCCACCTGCTGGCGCCCTGGATCATCGACAACCAGCGCTTCCCGCCCGACTGGTTCGACCGATGCACGGACTGCGCCCACCGCTGCGAAACGTGCGACTACTGTCGGGAAGTGTTGGATCGAGTCCTCATCCGAACGGGTGGTGAATAACGACCCCACCCCCACACAAGAGCTCCCGCAAACACCAGACAATCGCCCCCCAGCGGAAGTCGGAGCGAAGCGAAGATGCCGTCGGTACGGGGGGGGTTATGGAGCGCAGGCGCATGCGAAGGCACATTGTCCGGCGACGGACGCGCTCCCCTTTAGGTCGCGGCTAAACAGGGGTGGTGCGTCCTAGAAATACTGCTCGATGTGCTTCTGGCTGTTGCGGTCCAGGCTTGAGAAGTCGGGCACTTCGTAGACGTTGCCGTCGACGTCGCGGAACAGCGCCCGGCCGGGGCTGAGGACGCGGACGTCGTCGCGGCTGTGGATCTGGAAGGTCACCGTCCCGCGGTCGGTCTCGGCCGAGATGCTCACCACGTCGAATTCGGCCTTGTAGTCGCTGATCCGCAGGATCTTCGGCACGAAGAACTTGTCCCGGAGCTCCTCCTCGATCAGCTCCCGGGTCGGCCCCTCGATCCCCTCCAGCGTCGTCAGCAGGACCAGCTCCTTGCCGTCGGCGTCGCAGACCGCCACGTATTCGCCCTCGCGCGACCAGGGGAAGCACCGCGCGACACGGACGTTGTCCACGGGCTCTTCCGTCTCGCCCAGCCAGGCGACCAGTTGGCCCTTGGCGTTCCGCTCCAGCCGCAGGGGCTCGCCCGCCTCGCCGGCCTCGTCCCGCTCGACCTTGCCGTCTCCGTTGCCGTTACCGTCGCCGCTCATACCACCATCTTTCCCAAACACGGCACAGGTTTTCAACCTGTGGCCTGTTTCAGGTGGCACAGGTTTTCAACCTGTGGCCTGCTTCAGGTGGCACAGGTTTTCAACCTGTGGTCTGTTTCAGGTGGCACAGGTTTTCAACCTGTGGTCCATGTTACACAGGTTACAAACCTGTGCTACCAGCCACCGCCTCGGCCACCAGGTCGCCCACTTCCGTGGTCGAATAGCCCATCTTGCCGGCCGCCTGGGACTTCATCTTCGGCGTCACCGACACGATCGCCATTTCCACCCGCTCGCCCGCCTCGACGAGCTTGGCGTCGCCGGTGTTGTTGCCCGTCTCGCGCAGCAGCATCGCCATCGCGGCAATCGCGGCGATCGGGTTGATCACGTTCTGCCCGGTGTACTTGGGGGCGCTGCCGCCGATGGGCTCGAACATGCTCACCCCGGCCGGGTTGATGTTCCCGCCGGCGGCCACGCCCAGGCCGCCCTGGATCATCGCCCCCAGGTCCGTGATGATGTCGCCGAACATGTTGCACACCACGATCGTGTCGTAGTACTCGGGGGCCTTGACGAACCACATGCAGCAGGCGTCGACGTGGTTGTAGTCCTTCTTGATGTCCGGGTATTCCTGGCCCACCTCGTGGAAGGCCCGCCACCACAGGTCGTGGGCGTAGGTCAGCACGTTGGTCTTGGCCACCAGCGTCAGCAGGCCCTTGTCGTTGCGGCGCTTGCACAGCTCGAAGGCGTAGCGGATCGCCCGCTCCACGCCGTGCCGCGTGTTGCACATGATCTGCGTGGCCACCTCGTGGGCGGTGCCCTTGTACTGCACCCCGCCCATGCCGGTGTACAGGCCCTCGGTGTTCTCGCGGACCACGACGAAGTCGATGTCCTCCGGGCCCTTGCCGACGAGCGGGCACGGGACGTTGGGGTACAGCTTCACCGGGCGAAGGTTGACGTACTGGTCCAGCTCGAACCGCAGCCGCAGCAGCAGGCCTTTTTCGAGAATGCCTGGCGCCACGTCGGGGTGCCCGACAGCACCCAGGTAGATCGCGTCGTAGCCCCGCAGCTCCTCGATCTCGGCGTCCTTGATCACCGGGATCGACGGCGCCGTCGGGTCCCCCCCCGCCGCCAGGTACCGGTCGCCGCTGACGTTGAACTCCCGCGTCTCGTACGTGAAGCCCACCTTCTCCGCGGCCGCCTTCAGGACCTTCAGCCCCTCCGCCACCACCTCCGGCCCCGTCCCGTCGCCGCCAATCACCGCCATCCGCATGCGAGCGCCCTTTCCAACCGTCCCGAGCCCAGTTGCAGCAGCTCAACCGAAACGAAACGGGGAGTGTACCTTCAGGCGCACGCCGTGACAAGGCGCAGGTCGAGTTCGCGCAGGTCGAGTTCGGTGCAGGATGGGCGCCACTTTGTGTTGGAGCGTCAGAACCCCCGAAAACCGGACGATCCCAAAGCCGCGAGCTCACCCCCCTCGCGGTTCGGACGCATCCAACAGGTACGGCAGGCGGTTGGCCATCTTCCGCCACGTCGCCCGCGCTAACAGGAGCCACAGGATGAAGACCACGGCCTTGAGCACCAGCCACGGGCAATAGACGGCGGCGCCGTAGACCATCGCCAGGAACATGTAGGCGAAGGACCACGCCGACCGGACACGGCGTTGAGGGTTGGGCTCGAGGACGTCCACGCCCATCGCGCCGATGCTGACGGCGAGGGAGGCGTGGACGTAGACCCCCGCCAGGGCCATCAGGGCGCTGAGCACGTGGGTGGTCCCCTCCGGCGGACGGACGATCCAGGCCGGCACCAGCACGCCGGCGACGTAGAACAGCCCGACGGTCCCCCACAGGCGGGCCTTGCGGGCGAGCAGTGCGTCCAGCCGGCGGGGGACGGTGTACAGCAGCCACAGCGACGCGCCCTCCGAGCCCAGGGCGTGGAAGGCGCTGAACATCAGCACGTAGGCGCCCACCCCGAAGGCGATGACGGCGGCGGCATCGGGGCCGAAGCGGACTCGCCGCAGGTTGGAGGCCTGGATCATCACCTGAAAGCCGATCACCATCAGCGGCGTGATCAGGGTCTGGACGAAGAAGTTGCGGTCGCGGAGCAGCAGGCGGACCTCCTTGCCCACGATGCCCTTGAACAGACCGGGCCGCACCGGGCTCGCCGGCCGCCCGCGGGCGCCCTGGTAGGCCCCGGTCGAGCCCATCAGCCCGTCGCGGACGAGCCATTCCGCCCCGCGGACCGCGCCCCAGACCAGCGCCGCCGCCCACAGGCCGGTCACCGCCATCGGCCAGGCCACCGGCAGCCCCCCGCGGCACAG
Organism: Phycisphaerae bacterium; assembly: GCA_035686585.1. Lineage (GTDB taxonomy): Bacteria > Planctomycetota > Phycisphaerae > SM23-33 > SM23-33 > DASRZG01. Next base: position 721 of record DASRZG010000170.1, on the reverse strand, counting down.
CAGCGCGGGCGCCCCCAGCGGCGTCCACGCCAGCCAGGACGGGGCGAGATCGAACACCCTGCACGCCGCCGCCGGCAGCGGGCGGATGTTGACCATGAACAGCATCGACATGAGGCAGGCCATCCCCGCCACGGTGAAGGCGGCCTGGCAGCTCTTGAGGCCCTTCCGGCTGAGGCGGCGGCGGAGGAGCGTCTCCGCCACCATCCGGCCCGCCCCGATCAGCAGGGCGACGGGGACGGTCACAACCGGCGCCAGCAGCAGCGCCCACCAGGCGTATCCCGCGCTCCAGAGGACCGCCAGCAGCACCGGCATCAGGACGACCCAGGCCATCGGCGACAGCAGCGACGACTCCAGCACCTGCGAAAGGAAGATCGCCCGCGCCCGGACCGGGAACGTGAACAGCCATTGCATGTGCCAGTGCACCTGCCCAAGGTCCTGGTTGCCGCTGCCCAGGGCCATCACCAGCAGGGCGAGGCCGCAGAACACCAGCAGGGCGGCCACGGCCGAGGCCATCCGCCCCGCCGCGGGCGGGCCTTCGGGCCAGGACCGGACGCTGGGCCAGGGCAGTTGGACTGCGCGGTGCGGGTCCGGCCTGAAACCGTCCGGGCCCTTGGACTCAAACACCTCCATCCAGCGCCGGACCTGTTCGGCTGGGTCGTCGGTGGTTTCGGGGTGGCGCCGGGCTTCGGATTCGAGCCTCGTCGCCAGCAATCGGAGCCGG
>DASRZG010000169.1:0-11423 GCA_035686585.1 Phycisphaerae bacterium | reverse complement strand
AATATCCCAACGGCCGGTTCCCGCCGCACCTGGCGCTGACACAGGATCCCAACGGGGACTGGCGCTGGCAGTGGGTGGGCCACAGCGTGTATCTGCCCGATGGTCGCAGGGCCTACACGCAGGCCGTGCACCCCGACGAGCTGGAGGATACCGCCCTGAAGGCCGAGGCGTGGGACTCCTGGGACGTGAAAAGCGCCCCGAAGGTCGACTGGTGGAACACGATACCCGGCTTGGGTGGCTCCATCACCCCGGGCTGGCACGCCGGGGCGGCCACCGTCGGAGGCAAGGTCATGTTCAACGCCCTCCGGCACGACGGCTCGCCGAATATCCTCTACGCCGACGGGCACGTGGCCGCGGACGCCACGCGCCCCATTACCAGTGCCGACGGCCTGCGGCCCGAGCTGGATGGGCTCAAGGCCGTCACCTACGAGGAGTGGGACGATACGTTCGGAACCTTCCGGCGACTGGTTCCCCAGTGCAAGTTCGGACCATGACGGATGGGAGTGATTGCATGACAAGCCGCCACTGCGTGGCCGTGATGGCCTCTGCCGTGCTCTGCGTGACCCTGGCCGGCTGCAGCAAAGAGGCCGACACCATGAGCCGGTACCCCTATTTCATCGAGACGCTCAACGAGCGGTGGGTGATCATCCGGGCGTCCTTCGCCTCGGACAAGCCGAACATCTCCCTCCCCGCCGTCCTGCTGACGGACCTGGTCGGGACCGTGGAGGCCATGGAAGGGACCTACTCCGGCCCCAACCGCGACGCCGCCATCGCCAAGCTGAAGGAGGTGTACACGCAATTGTACGCCGAGCTGGACGCCCAACTGGTGCTGGGCCACGGCAACGTGACCCTCAAGTTCGGCGCCACCGCCAAGGGCGTCAGCGAGAGCATCGAGAAGGCCTACAAGGGGTACACCGAGTTCCAGGAGCTGGTGAAGGTGAAGTGAAGCGGCCCTGCCCGGCAGATTGAACCACAAAGGACACGAAGATCACCAAGGGTGGAAGAAGCAACAAGAGGGGGCGTCTATTGGCATGCGGCGCCGGGGGGCACCTTCAAGCGAAAGCTTGGGTGGGGCAGGTGTCGGCAGTTCCCTTGGCATTGTGCGACCCGGGGTCTCGTTTGTTCCTCAACCCCCTCCTGACACCATGTAGGGCGCTCGGATTGTCCGTCCATTGTTCGAGGCCCGAAGGGCCGGCGGCATTTGGCCGGGGGCGATAGCCCCCGGAACCGGTGTCTCTTGTCATGCTGAGCCCCGACGGGGCGACGGAAAGAACTCCACGGCGAATCCAATGGCACGGCTGCAGACGACGTAGCCGGGCTTGGGAAGTGGGTGCCACGGGCTGCTCGCAGCCCGTGCGGGCAGGTGGAGGGACCTGGCCTGAGATATTGCCCTTTCCCGCACAGGCCCGGGAACCGGGTGCCACGGATTGCTTGCAGCCCGTGCGGGCAGGTGGAGGGACCTGGGCTGAGATATTGCCCCTTCCCGCACAGGCCCGGGAACCGGGTGCCACGGGCTGCTTGCAGCCCGTGCGGGCAGGGGACGGGACCTCGGGCGAGCACCCCACCGCATTCCGCACAGGCTCGCCCCCTTGGGGCTGTCCGCCTCCGCGGGTCTTCGACCCGCTGCGGCGGATCGCCGCCCCGCCTTCGCAATGCTTCGGCGGATCGTCGACGAGCAGCCTGTGGCACCCAGGAAAGAGCCCGTGCAGGCAGGGGGCGGCTGCACGGTTAGGGCGTGAGCGCCGGGCGCGTGCGGGCCTCTTCCAACTTCAGCCGCTTGGCCGGGTCGCCGGCGAAGGGGCCGTAGAAGGTCCGCGTGCTGGAGGCGGGCGGGTCGTGCTGGACGTAGAAGACCTTGCTCTTCGGCAGGTGGTAGATGGTCCCGTCCAGGCCGGCGGGGATGACCTGGACGCCGTCGACCAGCTCATAATGCCCCGAGCCGGGCGGGCGCTCCCGGTACAGCGGCAGCTCGGCCAGCCGGGTCGTGCGCGGCCCGTCGGTCAGGTCCAGCCCGCGGAACCCCAGCCGTTTCACGGCGGAGGCGTCCGGCAGGATCTCGATCTCGACGGCATTGCTCTCTGCAAGGCGGTTTTCCGGTGGATCGTAGGCGACGCGGATGGTGTGCCTGCCCGGCTTGACCGCCAGGGGCTGCTTCGAGTCCTTCCGGCGCCATCCCCAGGCCTCCCCCAGCGAGACGGCCATGTCGCCGGCCTGCTTTCCCGGGCCGAAGGGGCGCCTGTCGATGCGACCCAGGCTTTCAAAGTCGTGGTGTGTATTCTCGTACCAGACGCCGTCGCACTGGAGCTCCCACCAGTCGCGGACCACGGTCAAGGTCAGCTCACGCTGCCCGGTATTCCGAAGGTCGGCCCTGAAGGTCGGGTCCTCTTCCGGCTTCCACTCTCGCTTGTCCGCCCGCAGGCGGCAGCGGATGCCTTGGGTCGGTTTGCCCCAGGGGAACCACCCCTCCGGGGCCGCACGGGCCAGGCATTCCCTGGCTGCTCCGGTCCCGGCGTCCGCCAGCACCTGAAGGGCGTTGCCAAGCCGCCGGGCCTCGGGGGCGTCGGCGGACGGGTCGGTCATGTTCGTCACCAGGCGCTGCACCGCGGCCCGTGCCTCGGCCGAGAGCCTGCCTTCGGCGAGGATCTTCCCCAGCGCCGGCAGCGCCGCTCGGCCGGTCTTCGCCAGCTCATCCTCCGCCTGCTTGCGCACGGCGAACCGGCCGTCGTCCAGCCGGGCCACAAGGCCCCTGACGACCTCGGCGTCGGCCGGGGCGGGCAGCAGCCGCCCGGCGAGGAAGGCGACGGCCCGATCGCCCATCTCGGCCATCACCACCACGGCCTTGTCTGCCCGCACAACATCGGCCGCACTCAACTCGTCCCACAGACGCTCAAGCTCCAGGGACGCCGTCGCCCTGGGGACGCGAGCGTCCGCTTGTGGGTCCGCGGGCGAGGTCATCGCCTCGGCGGGGATCAGGTCCGGCCGCTCCGCCGGCTGGGTCTTCGGCTCCCACCGGGGCGCTGCACCGCCAACGGGGCCGTAGTGATATACGACGGCAACATAGGAGGCTTCGTCGTCATGACGCTGGAACGAGCAGATCCTGCCGGGCCACTTGTTCCCTGGTATCACAGGCTGAACGGTCGTCACTTTCTGCAGAGGACGGCCGGCTTCGTCCCTCCGAAGCTGGCCGTCCTTCCCATAGAGCACGGCATAGGCAGTTACCCAAGCGTTCCGATCGCGCTGGACAATACCTGCACCGACCTTGCCGCCGTCCGGGGTCGGACCGAGGGGCTTGGCGTCAGGCCCAAGTTCGGTCCATCCGCCAGTGCCCAGATCCTCGCAGCCCACCGCGCGGAACTGGGTCAGGCATTTGACCACCCAGCCCGGCAGATCGGCTGGCCAGCCTCGACGAGTGCCGGCGGGTCCGTGAACCAGGATCGCGCGAGCGAAGACCGGCGAAGGCGCCTGACCGTCCCACCCCAGGCAAACAGATACGGCATCCCGGCCTTGCAGGTGGATGAACGCTCTTCGATTGACACCTGGCCGCAGCGTGATGCGTCTGCTGGCGCGAGAGACCTTGGTGGATGCCTCGAGGACCGCCCCGCCGTCGTCATGTCTTTCGATGATTCGACAGCACACGGCCTCCCTGTTCGTGTAGATCAGCGAATACTTCTCGGAGTTCGGGAGCTCCTGCCATGTGCTGACGGCATGCACAGCCAACCCTTGGGAGCCGGCCTTGTCCGAGATCCACTTGGGCACGCCAGCTCGCGCAGCCTTTGAGCCTGCCGTCCCGACCTCAACGTACGCGGCCGTAACGGGCAGCAACTCCGCGCGCGACCCGCGCCCGGCCGCATCCGTGGGCTCGGGCGGCTTCTTCCCAACTCGCTCGTCCATCGCCTTCAGCGGGGCGACGGCCTCGGCCAGGAGCTTCTTCAAGGCGGCGTCGAGCTTGGGATCGCCGGCGCGGGCGCTCTGTTGGCCGCCCAGGTTCAGGTTGGGGTACAGCCGGAAGATGGACATGGCCTGCCTGGGCGGGGCTTGCGGGTCGTCCGGCAGTTCCTCGAGGATGACCATGAAACTCCACGTCCGGGCGTCCTCGATCGGCTCCGCCTTCCACGGCGCCTTCTGCGGGCGGTTGGCGCGGCCCAGCCAGATGGAGAGGTACCCCGGCGGGGACGCTCCCCCTCCCAGGGCCTCGGCCAGCGGGCGGTTGTTGGCGGTCTTCAGTTGCGGGAACTGGCCCGACAAGGTCAGCAGCCCTTCGCGAATCCTCCGTCCCGCCTCGTCCAGCAGGCGGTCCCGGGGGGACGGAGTCGCGACGGCGCCGCCCTGTATCTCGATCACGACGGGATTGCTCGCCACGTATTCCTTCTGTCCGTTCGCCCGGAACCGCACCCGGATCGTGTGCCGCCCAGCGGCGAGCGTCAGGGGTGTACGTTCCTTGTTCAACGCCGTCCAGGGGCCCGTCAGGTCAACCCTGATCACATCGCGGGCTTCCTTGCCGGGCGCCAGCATCGAAGCGGGCCCGCTCCAATCCAGTCCCCCGGCCCAGGTGTGCCATATGCCGTGCACCTCGACCTGGCAGTGCATCCCCGCAAGCGGAAAGAAGGACAGGACCTCCTTGCCGGCGTTGCGAAGGTCGAGCGAAAGCGTCGGCGTCTTGCCCGCTGCCCAGACGGATCGCAGCGGCCGCAACCGCACCTGGAGGCCGTCGGCGGGGCCCGTCCAAGCGCGATCCAGGATCTCCTGCAAGGCCGCCGCGGCCCGTGCGGCGCGTTCGGGGTCCTTCCGCATTCGCTGAACACCGGCGCACGTGCCGTCCGTTCGGAACATCACGATGACGTTCTCGCCGTCCTTCCGGAAGAGGCGGTACGACCTCAACGCTCCGCCTTCATTGACCGTGACGAGAAGGCCCTTCTCGGCAATCATCGCCTTGAGCCGCTCCTCGGTAATGCTCCTGTCCAGCTCGTGGAACTCGGGAACATCCTGAAGGAACGTCAGCCTGGCTGTCCCGGCAGGCGCCGACGGCGCGGCGGGCTGGGTGCCCGACTGGCCGCCGGATCGCCTCAGGATCTTGTAGCGGAATCTCACCATCCCGCCCGGCTCGTCGCTGAACTCGAGGAATTGGAGGAGGCCCATCGCTCCCTCGCGCGTTCGGAACGCATACGTCCGCGAGATGTTCGGGTCCGTAGAGACCGTATTGGTGGTGGCCACGTGCTGAGCGAACGGATCATCCACGGGAAACTTGGAGTCCAGGAAGGATCTCTTCGCTATGGCGGCGGCCGCCGCGGCCGCCGCGGCCGCCGAGTTCACGTCGCTCCAGTTGGCGTCCTTGACCTTCGCCAGCACCATCGCGAAGCCCCGCAGGCCGCGGATCGCCTGGGAGGTGTCCGCGACGGCGTCCACACCGGCGGACCTTGCCCACTCCCACAGCGCCTTGCGGTCGCCCATGTCCAGCGACGCGGGAACCGGGATGATCTGCCCCGTGTCCAGGTCCACGAAGGCCTGGCGCGGGCTGACTGCGGGGCTCTTGAGCCTGTGTTCCACCACCGCGTTGACGGAAAGTGGGACGTGCCGGCGGATCTCCGCCAGTGTCGTCTCCGCCCGGGAAGCCCGCTCGGCGTCCTCGTCCGCGGCGGCCGCCTGAAGGGCATCCACCGCGGCAGGGCCGATCGTCACCAGCTCCTGCTGGGCCTCCTCGCGATCCCGGAAGTTGTCGCTGCCGAGCTGCCGGATCAGGGCCGCGATCCTGGCGTCGATCCCCGCTTCGGCCGACGAGGTGGCCCCCCAGAGGATATCGCCCGGTCGCTCCTCCGGCTGGGTGGTCGCCTTATCTTCCCCTGCCGCCTGTGGATCGGCCGCCACCGTCGTATCTGTGTGGCCGCAGAGCAGAGCCCCGGCGACGGCTAGGGAGGCCACGACGAGGACGCCCGCCAGCCAACGATTCGCCCGGGCGGCGTCATGGGCGGGCAGGCCGAGGAGACGGCGGACTCGCGAGGCGAGCTCCCCGCCCGTGGCGGCGGGGGCGAGGCGGGGGCGTGCCCGGCCCAGCTCGGCGGCGCGGATCAGCGCATCGGCATAGCCGTGGCGGTCGCCGCAGACGCTCACGGCCAGGTCGTCGCAGCAGCTCTCGCTCTCGGCGCGGATGCGCCCGGAGACCCACCACACCGCCGGGTGATAGAACAGGACCGTCTCGACGACGGCCTGGAAGGTCCGGACCAGCCCGTCGTGCCGGCGGATGTGGGCCAGCTCGTGGGCCAGCACGGCCTCGACCTGCCCCGGCGTCAGCCCCGACAGGGCGCTGACCGGCAGCAGCACCACCGGGCGGAGCCAGCCGACCACGATCGGCACGGCCACCCGCGCCGACGCCAGCACCCGCGCCGCACGCCGCACCCCCAGCCGGCGTGCCAGCCGGTCGAAGGCGGTGGCCACGGCAGGGCCCGGAGAGCACGTGTCCGCCCGCCGCAGCCTCGCCAGGACGGCCCAGCCGCCCGCATGCCGCAGCGACATCCCCGCCACGCCCGCCAGCCAGACCAGCACCGCCCAGGGAAGCATTGGACGGAGGAGGCCTTCCAGGGCCGGCAGCCACTGTCGCGGCGGGGCGGCAGCGATGTCCGGGGCCGCCGGCACGGCCGCGGGAAGCGGCGCCGCCTCGGCGGCAATTGCCGGCGGCGCCTGCAGAGGCGCCGGGGCCGGTTCGCGGCTGGGGTACGGGACCGGTTCGACCGTCGCCCGTGCTGCCGGGCCCATGGCCGCGGGCTCCGGCGGCGCCGAACCCGTCACCCAGACCGTCACGCCCGGAAGGGCGGCCATGATCGCCAGGGCCGCACACGCCGTCGCCCATCGCGCTTGCGGTGTGCGGCCACGCAGCAGCCGCAGCGCGATGGCCAGGACGCCCGCCACCGCGGCGCCTTGCCATAGGAAATGCACCAGCGTCCAGCCGATCCGTTGGCACAGCGGCCCCGACAGCAGCTCGAGCAGGGCGGTCATGGCTTCTCCTCCCGGGATTTGGCCAGCAGGCGTCGAATCTCGGCCAGGTCCTCGTCGGAGATGTCGGCCGCGGTCAGCGCCACCGCCAGCTTGCGGGCCGAGCCGCCGAAGGCACGTTGGAGCAGATCGTCCACCAGCCGCTGCTGCATCCGGCCCTCGGTGGTGGCGGGGCGGTACACCTGGGGCCGCTGGGACGTGTCGCGGTCGACCATCCCCTTGGTGTGCATGATCTGGAGGAGCTTGAGGGTGGTGTTGTACGACGTGGGCCTGCCGGCCCGGCGGGCGACGAGGGCCTGGTGGATCCGGCGGACCGTCCCGGGCCCTTCCTCCCACATCACCCTCAGGATCTCCAGCTCCGCGTCCGTGGGCCTCGGTTCGTGTCTGGCCATGGCGGCTCCTTTGCGGGAACGTGCGTCTCCCTCGGACAGACGTGCAACTACACGAAGAGTTTCGTGAAATTCACGAAAATCTTCGTGAAGAGGCGGCGGGTTGCCCAAGATGCCACGCCAATGTAGGGTGAGGGCAGGGCTCCTTTCACGGAGAGGCTGGACATGGGTCCGATCAAACTGGCGGTTATCGGGGCGGGGCGGCGGACGTGCGACACGTATTGCCGGCTGCTGCCGGCGCTGGGGGAGTTCTTCGAGGTGGTGGCCGTGTGTGACCCGGTGGCGGAAGCCGCCGGTGCGGCCGCGGAGCGGTTCGGCGTGCCCGCCTTCGCCGGGGTGAGGGATCTCGTCAAGGCCGGCGTGGCTGAGGCCGCCCTGATCGCCACCCCGCCCGAGACGCACCACGCCGTCAGCGTCTTCCTGTCGCGGGCCGGCATGCACCACGTCTGCGAGACGCCCATGGCCGTCACGGCCGGCCTGTGCCGGCAGATGATTGGCGCCGCCGGATCGGCCGCCGTGGTGCTGCACGTCAACGAGCAGTTTTTCCGCCTGCCGCTGATCGCCTTCTGCCGCCGGCCCATCGACGCCGGCGTGATCGGCGCGGTGGGGCGGGTCACGTACTTCCACGGGCACACGGGCTACCACAACAACTCGGTCTGGCAGCACTTCGGCGGCGGGGCGCCGTCGGCGGTCAACACGGTTACCGCGCCGGAGTTCACCGCCGCGCAGGCGGTCCTGTCGGCGGAGATGGAGTCCGCCTTCGCCCTCTCGGCCGAGCGGGACGGGCAGCGGGTCGCCCTGCCCACGGACGCCGAAAGCGAGTCGGACCGGGCGACACTGGCCGCCTTCCGCCGGCGGTTCGGCGTGGATCCCACCGACATCGACGCCATGATCGACGTGGGCGTCCCCAGCGACTACATGCCCGAGGCCCGTACCTGAAATACGATTCGGCGCTGGCCTGATTGGGAGGATCGTAGTATACTCCCCGGCTGTCTGCGGAACGGAGGTACGTTCACCGGCCGCTGAATCCGGCCTTTGACCGGGCGGTTCCATCGCACAGGGCGGGGCCCAGTGAGGTGAGTGGCCGTGCATTCGTTCCGGCGCGCCGTTTCCGTTCCGGACGGGCAAAGGAGGATGGCCGTGAGGACGGAGGTGTCCGTGCCAAGGCCGGTCATGGAGGGCCTCGAGCCACGCCTGCTTCTGGTCAGTGTCGGCCCTGTCGAGCTTATCGCCGTCGAAGACGTGTGGCGGTACTTCAAGGGCACCGCCGAGCCGCCGGCGGCGTGGGTGGACGCGGGGTTCGATGACGGCGGCTGGCTGAGCGGGGCGACCGGGATCGGCTACAGCAACGACATCGGCTACGCCACCACCCTCGCGGACATGGCCGGCGGCTACTACAGCTTCTACGCCCGCCGGGCGTTCACCATCGACGATCCCGGCAACGTCTCGCTGCTGCGGCTGGGGATCGTCTACGACGACGGCTTCATCGCCTATCTCAACGGCGCCGAAGTGGCCCGCAGCAACTCCATGGGCGCTGCCGGCGAGCCGTTCGACCACAACGACCCCAGCGACGACAGCCACGACGAGGAAGACCCGGAGGAGGTCTACGAGATCGTCGTCACCCCGGGGATGCTGGAGGCCGGGGACAACGTCCTGGCCATCCAGGTCCACAACGTCGCCCTCACCAGCACGGACGCCGGGCTGATCCCCTGGCTGGTGGCGCTGGACAACATCGCCCCGACGGCGGCGGTGGCGGTCGGCACGTACGACCTGGCCGACGCCCCGGTGGCGGTCGGCTTCGACGGGTCGGCTTCCGGCGACGCCGACGGGTCCATCGTCAGCTACGCCTGGGACTTCGGCGACGGGTCGCCGGCCATCTCCGGGCCGTCGGCGACGTCCAGCCACACCTACGCCGCCAACGGCGTCTACACGGTCACCCTGACCGTCACTGACGACGACGGCGACACCGGCGAGGCCACGGCCGATCTGCTGATCGGCCCGGGGCGGACGTTCTACGTGGCCGACCCCCGCGGCCCCGACGGCGTAACCGGCGGAGGCGACGACGTGGATGCCTCCGACGGCTATGCGGGCACGATCGACCACCCCTTCGCCACGCTGGCCAAGGCGGCGGCGACGGCCTTGATCGGCGACACGGTCTATATCCGCGGCGGGACCTACACCAACCAGCGGCTGGCCCCGGCCCACTCCGGCGGTCCGGGCCGGACCATCACCTTCGCCGCCTACGGGGACGAGGAGGTGACCATCACCGGCGCGTCGCTGGACCCCGCCATCGAGATCTCCGGGCGCAGCTACATCGCCATCCGGGGGATCCACGTGGTGGACGTGTACCAGTGGCTGTGGGCGCGTGACTCGCACTACAACATCATTGAAGGGTGTTTGTTCGATCACACGAACGGCGCGGGGTCGAAGTCGGGGCTGTTCTTTCAGGCCGCCACGTACAACCAGGTCCTCAACAACGAGATCCTTAACTGCGCGTCGGACTCGCTGGCGCTGCACAACGCCGACCGGAACCTGATTGAAGGCAACACGTTCATCGACGCCGGGCACACGCTGTGGACGATCAAGGGCGGGGACTTCAACGTCCTGCGGGACAATTACTTCTACAATTCGATCCAGAAGATCGGGGAGGTGTACGACCCGTGGGGGGCGGGGTTCGACCACGAGCTGTACGAGCTGGACGCCACCAAACACAACCTGATCACCGATAACGTCTTCGCGTACACCGCCTCCAGCGGCAACAGCTCTCCGTACGCGGGCATCCAGTACGCCGGGCAGGACGGGATCGTGCGGCGGAACCGGTTCTACGACACGGTGGGCCCGGGTCTGGACCTGACGGCCTACAGCGACGAGGCGATGTACAACACGGGCAACCGCATCTACAACAACGTCTTCTACGGGACGGACTTCGCCGGGGTGAGCGTGACGTCGGCGAATTACACGATCGCCGACAACATCCTGATCAACAACATCCTGAGCGGCTCGGAGTTCGTGGCCAACGACACGCGCTGGAGCTGGTACACGGGGACGCTGGCGGGCAAACCGGTGCAGTTTATGACGGGCCGGCAGGACGGGTTCACGTTCGTCAACAACAACCTGGACGCGGGGGCCGGGGACGAGGCGTACCTGATCACGTACGGGGTGCGGACCTCTTCGAGCAACCCGGCGGCCCAGACGGTGGCGTGGTGGGAGGCGAACGCCCCGTCGCTGTTTGCGGACAACACCACGTGGGATCCGGGCTTTGTGGACGCCGTCGGCCACGACTTCCACTTGACCGGCGATAGCGCGATGATCGATACGGGGGCGTTTTTGACGACGGCTGTGGGGACAGGCAGCGGGACATTGCTGGCGGTGGGGGACGCGAGCTGGTTTTATGACGGGTATGGGATGGCGGGGGAGGAGGGGGACCTGATCCGGTTGTCGGGCGGTTCCGAGACGGCCCGGGTGGTGGGGATCGACTATGAGGCGAACGTGCTGACTTTGGACCGTTCGCTGAGCTGGACGGCCGGGGAGGGGGTCTCGCTGGCCTACACCGGGGCCGCCCCGGACCTGGGGGCGTATGAGTACGACGGCGACAACGACCCGCCGACGGCGACGGACGACAGCGTGACCACGGCCGAGGACACCGCTGTCGTCACCGGCGATGTGCTTGCCAACGACACGGACCCGGATGGCCAGACGCTGTCGGTGCAGTCGTACACCCAGCCTTCGCACGGCTCGGCGTCGTACAACGGCAGCGGCAGGTTCAGCTACGCGCCCGCCTCGAACTACAACGGCGCGGACAGCTTCACGTACACCGTCACCGACGGCGCGGGCGGGACGGACACGGCGACGGTGTCCGTGACCGTCACGGCCGTCAATGACGATCCCATCGGGACGGCAGACGCCTACTCGGTCGACCAGGACGAGGCCCTGGTCGTGGACGCCGCCGCCGTCGTGCTGGCCAACGACACGGACGTGGACAGCGCCGGACTGACGGTGACGGTCGCTTCGGAGCCGGCACACGGTACGGTGTCACTGGCGGGCGACGGG
>DASRZG010000168.1:0-3806 GCA_035686585.1 Phycisphaerae bacterium | reverse complement strand
GGGTCACGGAAAAAGCAGGTGACTGCACCCTGGCGGGGGAAGAGGCCCCCTACTTCCCGCCCTCTCCCGTCGGCTGGGCCGGTTCCCAGCGGATGCGGGCGGCGCCGAGGAGGGTGCCGGTGGCCACGGCCAGGTCGACCTGGGCGGCCTGGTACTCGACGACGGCGTTGACCTCAGCCGACCGGGCGTCGGCGAGGCCGTCCTGGGCGTCGAGGACCTCCGTCGAGGTCCGCACGCCGAGGTCGAACTGCCTCTGCTCGGCTTCGAGGACGCGTTCGGCCAGCTCCACGCGGCGCCGGGAGGCCACCACGCGCTGCCAGTTGGCGTCGATCAGGTCGATGCTGTCGCGGACCTCCCTCCCCACCAGGCTCTTGCGGAGCTCCAGCGACGCCAGCGACTGGATTCGCGTCCGGATCGCCGACCGCAGGCGGCTTTGGGCGGCCTGGTTGCCCAGCGGCACCTCCACGTGCACGCCGAAGCGGTGGTCCTCGAACCGGCGCTCGAACATCAGGTCGAAGGCGTCGGACGCCGAGGCCCCCAGGCCGTTGACGTTGTAGGTATACCCCACCGTCACCAGCGGCAGGGTCTGGTTGCGGGCGAAGTCGATCGTCGAGGCGTCCTGGGCGATCTTCAGCTCCAGGTCCAGCAGCTCCATCCGGGTCCCCAGCGCCATCGCCACCAGCCGGTCGGGGTCGAGGTCGTACGGCAGGACGTCCGGCGGGGTGTCGGGGATGATCTCGGTCTCGCTGTCCATTCCCAGCCCGCCCTTGGCCAGCAGGCGCTTCAGCTCCCGCTGGCGGGCGCGGACCATGTTGCGGGCGAGGATGATGGCCTCGGCGCTCTCGGCCACCCCCAGCTCGGCGCGGACGATCTCCACCTCCGGCTTGTCCCCCGCTTTCACCTGGCGCCGGGCCCGCTGCAGCTGCGCCTCGGCCAGCTCCTGCTGCTGGAGGCGGACGCGCAACTGCTCGCGGGCGGCGTACAGCCGCCAGTACAGCCGGTCCACCGCCGCCAGCACCCGGATGACCTCCAGCTTGGTCAGGGCCTCGGACTTCATCGTGTTCCACCGGGCGATGCGGATGGCGTGGGTGTTGGCCCGCAGCCCCGCCCCCCGCAGCAGGGGCTGGGAGATCGACAGGCTCAGGTCCGAGGTGTAGGACGGGTTGAGGGTGGAGAAGGCGTTGTCCGTCTCGTAGCAGTTGTAGGGCAGGTAGGCCTCGATCCACCCGCCGGTCCGCCACGGCATGCGGACGGAGGCGGTGGCGCTGTCGCTGGTGGTGTTCATCCCGCTGAGCGCGCTGGAGACGGGCGTGTCGGTGGTGGCGCGGGACACGTCGGCGGCCAGCAGGGATTCGAACCGCGCCTCGGCCTCGGTGATCCCCTCGGCCGCGATCGACGGGCTGAGCAGGGCGACCTTCAGGGAAAGGTTGTTGGCCAGCGCCGCCGCCCGGGCGGCGGGGAGGCTGAGCTTGACCGTCGCCTGCTCCAGCGTGTCGGCCCGCTGGGAGGCCGGGGACGGTGCCGGGGCGGTCGTGCTGATCCGGGAGGCGGAGTCCAGATCGAGCGTCTCCACCTGCCGCAGGCGGTCGGCGGGGACGAGGAAGTCCATGTCGTCGTGCCCCTTGAGCAGGTCCACGCAGCCGCCGGCGGAGGCCGAGACGGCGGCCAGCATCGCCGTCCAGAGGATCGGGTGTCTATTCATGTCGAAGGGCCTCGATGGGATCCAGCAGGGCCGCTTTCAGGGCCGGGAAGAAGCCGAAGGTGACGCCGACCGCGGCGGAGAAGCCGAAGGACAGCCCGACCGCCCACCCGGGGATATGGGCCTTGGTGAGCTTGGCCTGGGGGAACAGCGACATCAGCCAGGCGAACCCCTGCCCGCCCAGCAGGCCGATCAGCCCGCCGATCAGGCACAGCACGACGGCCTCGATGAGGAACTGCATCAGGATGGCCGAGGGACGCGCCCCGACCGCCTTCCGCAGGCCGATCTCGCGCGTCCGCTCCGAGACGCTGACCAGCATGATGTTCATGATCCCCACGCCGCCGACCAGCAGGGAGATGCTGACGATGCCCCCGGCGACCAGGGTGAGCATGACGGCGATCTGCTTGAACTTCTCCAGGTATTTCTGGATGGCCTCGACGCGGAAGGTGTCCGGCTCGCCGGGCTTGAGGTGGCGGGCCTTGCGCAGGAGGAAGCGAACCTCCGCCTGCGCCTCCTCCGAGACCTCCGGCGAGCGGCTGTTGGCCATGACGTACAGGCCCCAGCGGTTGATCTTGCGGGCGGTGCGGAAGGGGATGAACACCTCCTCGATCTGCTGGTCCCCGCCGAGCATGTTGGTCTCGCTGGGCGGGGCGACCACCCCGACCACGGTGAAGGCGCGGTTGGCGATCCGCATCCGCTGCCCGACGCACTGGGCGTCCATGCGGAGCTTCTCCTGCACCCGGCGGGTGATCAGGCAGACGCCCCGGGCCTCGGCGTCGTCGACCAGACCGAACTTCCGCCCCTCGATCACGTCGCGGTCCTCGATCTCGTGCCACGACGGCTCGATGCCGATCAGGTTCACCTCGGCCGACTGGTCCTCGAACTGGGCGGTCGCGCCCATCCGGCTGAGCCGGCAGAAGGCGCTGACCGACGGGCAATGCTCCAGCAGCCCGTCGAACTGCTCCGGCTCGAACAGGATCGCCTTCCACGGCGCCTTGGCGTGCGGGCCCTCCCGGGGCCGATCGGGGAGGATATACATCCTGTTGACGCCGAAGGTCGCGAAGTCGTCCAGGATGTTCTGCTTCATGCCGGTCAGGGCGGCGATCACCGCCGTCACCGACGCCACGCCGATGACGATGCCGATGGTGGTCAGGATCGAGCGGATCTTGTTCGCCCACACCTGCCCCAAGGCCAGCAGGACACCCTGGACCGCCATGCCCGCCAGCAGGATCGGCAGACGCAGGATGCTCATGCCCCGCCCCCCCCTTCCGGCGGCGCCGGCTCGTCGGACTGCACCCGCCCGTCCAGCATGCGGATGACCCGGTGGGCGTGGCGGGCAATGTCCTCCTCGTGGGTGACCATGATGATGGTCTGCCCCTGTCGGTGCAGCTCGTCGAACAGCCCGAGGATCTCGGCGCTGGTCCGGCTGTCGAGGTTGCCGGTGGGCTCGTCCGCCAGCAGGATCCGCGGGTTGACGATCAGGGCCCGGGCGATAGCGACGCGCTGCTTCTCCCCGCCGGAGAGCTGGTTGGGCCTGTGCCGAAGCCGACCCGAAAGCCCCACGCGCTGGAGCACCTCCCGCGAACGCCGGCGGCGCCCCAGCCAGCCCACGCCGGCGTAGATCAGCGGCAGCTCCACGTTCCGCGCGGCGCTGAGGCGCGGCATCAGCTCGAACGACTGGAACACGAACCCGATCCGCCGGTTGCGGATGCCCGCCAGGCGCCCGCCGCCCATCCGGTCCAGCCGCTCACCGTCCAGGCGGTACGTGCCCGCCGTCGGCCGGTCCAGGCAGCCCAGGATATTCATCAGCGTGCTCTTGCCCGAGCCGGACGGGCCCATGATGGCCACGTACTCGTTGGGCTGGATCGACAGGCTCACCCCGTCCAGGGCGCGGATCTGCTCCACCCCCACCCAGTAGAACCGGCGGATGTCTTCCAGCTCGATCATCGCGTCTCCAGACCAGCATGGGTGCCACGGTTACGCGCTGTGTACGTGTTTAGCCGAACGTGCGTGCCACGGGCTGCTTGCAGCCCGTGTGGGCACGGGGCGGACGCTCGGCGGGCACCTGTCCCCATTCCGCACAGGCTGCAAGCAGCCTGTGGCACCC
>DASRZG010000167.1:0-9219 GCA_035686585.1 Phycisphaerae bacterium | reverse complement strand
TACCGACCGCCGCTAAACACCGACCAACCGCGATTCCCCTTGGAATCCGGACGGCGAAGCGTTACCGGTTCGTCTCTTTCGCCCTCATCGTCGTCGCTCCGGCGGTCTGGACCTTCATGCAGGCGATCTTGGGCAGACACCTGTCGAAATCGAAATCGGGCGAGGCCCGGGGCGTGTGGCAGAGGGCGCAGGTCTCCTTGGTGACCTTTGGGGCCGGCGGGCACTTGCCCGTGCGGTCGATCTGCTCCTGCGGGTCGAACCGGTGGCATTGCTGGCAAGTGACGTTCGCCAAGGCCGGCGTTTCCTGGAACGACCGGAAGCCCCCGGCCGACCGATACCCACCGGTGTGGCACATCAGGCAATCCGGGTCGGCCTGACCGCCCGCCGCGGCAAGGTGGCGCCCGCTTCGGCCGTGCGGTCCCTCGCGCCACGCCTGGTGCCGCTCCGCGTGGCAGGCGGCGCAGCTTGCCGGGTCCCGCTGCGTGAACGGGCCCGCGCGGGCCATGTCGTACTCGGACCGAAGCGCCTGGTGGACATAGGCCTGGAAGATCTTCACCATCCGCGGGTCCTCGGGCCAGTCGAGGTTGACCACCTCCAGCCGGAAGTCCATCCGGGCGATCCGCCCCTTGTCGATCTTCAGCGCCACCGCCCCGACGTGGTCGGGCCCGCCGACGGTCACCATCGGCGTGCCGCCCAGGGTCCCGACGCGCGGCTGCGACGCGGTCGTGTCGCCGCGGACGATCAGGTCCACCTCGCCCATGCCTCCCAAGGCCGGCAGCTCGTCCTCCCAGGCGTGGGCAAGCAGCACGACGACGCAGCCGTCCCGCTTCAGCTCGCGGGCCTTTCGCGCGACCGCTTCAGGCCCTGAAAGATCGAGCTTGTCGGGGATCATCCCGCCCAGAAAGCCCATCGTGGACGGGCCCAGGTAGGACACGAAGGCGACCTTCGCGCGCGCCCCCCGGCAAACGACCGCGGACGCGACGGGAAGCCCGCCGCCCTTGGCCGTGACGTTGGTGGCGAGGTAGCCCATCGGCTCGGCCCGGAGCATCCCCGCCAGCCCCCCCGGCAGGGCCCCCCACTCGTGGTCGCCGAGGACGACCGCATCGTACCCCAGCGTCCGGTAGGCCTTCAGGACCTGGGCGTTCCGCGGGTCCTCCGGCTCGATCCAGAAGCAGTCCCCCGCGTCGGCCAGCCAGACGGGGCCGAAGGCGGCGCGGTAGGAGGCGATCAGGCCGCCGCGGCTGGCCAGCCCCCCGCCGGCGGGTTGGGCGCAGTTGCACGCCTCCAGCCGCCCGTGGGTGCCGCCGGTGATCAGGATCACCGCGTCCGGGTCCGCGAAGGCGAAGGGTCGCACCGCGACCGGCCCCGGCGGCCCGGACCACCCGTGGCCGGCCGGGCGCGAAGCCGGCGGGGGCTTGGGCCTGTCGCAGCCGATCAGAAGCGACATCGCCAGGAGAATGGCCAGGCGTGTCGGCATGGTTCGCGTGGGGAGCGCCGGGGCGGGCGCCGCCTCAGTCGCGGGCTCCGTCCAGGGCGTTCAGCCGGAGCACCAGCAGCGCCGTCTGGAGCTGGATGTCCTCCTGGAGCTGCAGGCCCAGGAGCTCGCTGAGCCGGGCGGGGTCCGTGTCCTTGACCAGGCCCGTCTCCAGGCGGATCTCGGCGGCGCGGTTCATCTGCCGGATGGTCATAGGGACCTCGATGTGGGGGTCCACCCCCCAGGTCGTCGCGCCCGGGGTCCGGTGCAGGCACTTCCCGCTGGGCAGGTAATAGTACGCGGTGGTCAGCTTCAGCTTGGCGGGGCGGTTGGGCTGGAGGGGGATCAGCCTCTGCACCGAGCCCTTCCCGTAGGTCCGCACCCCGACGATGGTGGCCCGGCTCCAGTCCTTCAGGGCGCCGCTGACGATCTCGGCGGCCGAGGCGCTGTACTGGTTCGTCAGCACCACCAGCCTGCCGGTCTGGTACTCGCCCAGGGGGTCAGCGCTTCGCTGCTCGGCGGCGACCTTCCGGCCCTCGGTGCGGACGATCAGGCCCTGGCGGAGGAACTCGTCAGCGACCTCGACGGCGCTGCTGAGCAGCCCGCCCGGGTTGAACCGCATGTCCAGGATCAGGCCTGTCGCGCCCGCCCGCCGCAACGCCTTCAGGGCCGAGCGGAGCTCCTCGGTCGTCTCGCCGGTGAACTGGGTGAGGCGGATGTAGCCGATCTTGTGGGCGGGGTCGATGAAGTAGTCCCACTGCCCGCCCGTCTCCGGCAGCCTGCGCCAGCCCTTGACGGTCCGGATGTGGATCTCCTCGCGTGTGATGTCGACGTCGAATGGCTTGGCCATCCCGGGCCGGGAGACCTGGATGCTCACCTTGTGACCCGCCTTGCCGGTGATCAGCTTGACGGCGCGGTCCACGGTGATGTTGCGGGTGTTCCTGCCGTCGACCTGGGTGATCAGGTCGCCGGCGCGGATGCCCGCCTTCAGCGCCGGGCTGTCCGCCAGCGGCGTGACCACCTCCAGGGGCTTGCCCTTCTCCTTGCGGATCTGCACGCCGATCCCGCAGAACGACCCCAGGGTGCGCTTTTTGAACTCGTCGTCCTCGTACGGCCAGATCATGCTGGTGAACTTGTCCAGCTCCTCCAGCATGGCCTCGGTGAACTCCATGTTGACCACTTCCGAGGGGATGTTGACCGTCCGGGCGTTGGCGTCGAGCAGCTCGGTGTGAGCCGCGCGGACGTGCAGGTGGTCGACGGTCGGCTCCCGCCGCGTCCGGTCCATCAACTGGTCCACCGTCCGCAGCATCGCCAGTCGCTTGGACTCGTCCTGGAGGGACGGGAACGACGCGACGGCCTTCTGCGTCTCCAGCAGAACCTTGATGCCGCGCAGAGCGCCAATGCACGCCGCGCGGTAGTCCGGGCGGTCCACGTAATGGTTGTCCACTTGCGCGATCGCCTGGCGGATCATCTTCACGTCGATGCCGCGGATCATCTCGTGCCAGCGCGGCTCCTCGCCCTCGTCCTCCGAATCCTCGTCCCCGTTCGCCCCCTGCGCCGGCGCGGTGGCGGGCTTGCCCGGTTCCTCCCGGGGCCCATACAGATTCAACATCCGCACGTGCAGGCCGATCCGCTGGACCTGCTCGTCGTACTCCATCGGGTCGGCCGCCAGCTCGCTCAGGCCGCCGTGCCCGTAGATCGACAGCGCGTCGTCCCACTTGCCCTCGCTGATCAGCTTGTCCCCGCGGGCCTTCGCCTCCGCCATCAACTCCTTCACCCACGAGGCCTTCACGAACTCCGCCGGCGTCAGCAGCGACACCTCCTTCGCCTCCCGGGCGTGGTTGAGCGCCGAGGCGAGCGGGTCCTTGCTGACCAGCACGCCCACGTCAATCAGCCGATCCTGGACGCGCTCGCAGGCGATCCGCATCCGCAGCCAGTCGCGGGGCAGGACCACACCCGCCCACTCGCCGCGGCAGGTCTGCAGCGCCTTCCGCAAGCCCTCGGCCTCTTCCTGGAAGGCCTCGCCCCACTGGCCGTGCTCCGGCCCGACCATCGCCACCGCCTTGGCGAGCTTCTCGGCGGACTTGTCGAGGTACCCGCACGCGGACCCGCTGATCTCCGCCGGGCGGCTCGTCGGGTCGATCTTCAGCTCGCGCGTGGCCGCGTCCACGTCGTCGGCGACGTCGTTGATCGCATCGAACAGCTTCTCGTCGAGCTTTCCCGCCTCCAGCTCCTTGCGATGCGCCTGGGCGATCCGGGCGAGATTCACGCGCGCCACGGCGTCGGCGTATTCGGCCTTTCCCTCCGCCTCCGCCCGGTCCTGGGCCTGGAGGTAATGCGCCACATACCGGGCCGCGGCCCCTTCGCCTTCGCCCGCGAGAACCAGCAACTGATGCCCCTGCCGGAAGTTGCCGTTCATCAACTTCGCCAGGGCGTCGGCGTGGGCCGCCGTGTCGACCGACGGCGCGGTCGCCGGCTGGGCCATCCCGGTCGCCGCTGCCAGACACACCCCCAGGTACATCGCCAGTATGGTCATACGTTTCACTACGGTGTCTCCCTGCCTATGGGCCGTCCGCGGTCCTCCCTAACGGGTTGAGCGTGTGCGGCTTGTGAGCGTGCTGCGCAATTCTAACTTCTTATACGCTTCCAACGCAAATCCGGGTTGGACAGCACGCGGAAAATGTCGCCGCTGCCCCCCTACCATTATCGGCCCGTCGAGGCAAACATTTGGCAGTGAAACGCAAACGGGATATGATAGTAGCGATACGATCCGACGCGCCGGGAGCGACACAGCCATGATCCAATGCAGCGACTGCGAACATTTCCACCGGAGCGAAAGCGGGCAGATCAGCTTCCGTTGCGACCCCTTCACCTGCGTCAAGGAGCCGGAGTGCATCCAGAAGTGGCAGCTCATCAAGATCAACCAGATGGTCGACGCCTACCACGCCACGCTGAGCTACTACCAGAAGCTCGCCCCCATGCAGGACAAGCTCTTTAAGGCCATGGAACGCGAGCTGGACGACATGGAAGAGGGGGAAACCTGGAAGCAACCCGACGACGAAGAGGACGACGAGCCCAAACCCTCCTGGTAGGCCCGGAACCGCACCGTGAGCACCACCAGCCTCGGCCAACTGCGCCGCTTCTGGGAATCCTGCCACCTCGACGCCGCCGGCTGGGCGGACGCGGCCGACCGCTTCGAACGATACCGCCGGCTGATCCTCGCCCACAAGGACCGCGCCGGCCTGATGGGGCGCGTCTCCGAGGAAGACTTCCACCTCAAGCACCTCGCCGACAGCCTGGCGGTGCTGGCGGTCTGGCCGGATCTGCCGGCGGGGGCGGCGGAGCTGGCCGACGTCGGCTGCGGGGCGGGGCTGCCCGGGATCGTCCTGGCCGTCGCCATCCCCGAGCTGCGAGTGACCGCCATCGAGTCCAACCGCGCCAAGGCCGACTTCGTCGCGATGGCCGCGGCCGAGCTGCACCTGGCGGACCGCGTGGAGGTGGTCGCCCGGCGGAGCAGGGAGCTGGCCGGCGACGCCCGCTACGCGGGGCGGTTCGGCGTGGTCGTCGCCCGCGCCGTCGCCGCCGCCGACAAGGTCACCCGCGACACCCGCCGCCTCCTGGCGCCCGGCGGGTCGATCGTCCTGTACAAGACCCCCGCCGCCGTGGCCGAGGAGATGCCCCTCGCCGCCCGCGAGGCCGGCAAGTACGGCCTGTCCGTCGAGGCGAGCGACCCGGTCGCCCTGCCGGGCGGCGCGGGTACGCGCCAGTTTCTCCGGATCACGCGGGGGACGTAACCACCCCGATTCCCCGCGGTAGTGTGGGTCCCCCGTTCCCGAAAGTGTGTCGGCACGGGCCGGCAACGCTTGCGGTTTCGCGGTCCATGTCACTGGCGAACCCCGGGAGGTTGAACGGGCCTTTCCGGACCATCTCCGAACCCGTGAGACCCCCGGACCAACGTCTGTCCCGCCTCATTTCCCGCGGATCCGCACCTCCCGCTTCGTCGCGGCCGACTTGTAGATGGCGTCCAGGATCAACTGGACGTCCAAACCGTGCTCGCCCGTCGCCAGCGGCTCCCTGCCGTCCAGCACCGCGTCGACGAACTCCTGGTACGCCGACGGGCAGTGCATGTCCACCTGCTGCAACCGGCTTTCCCACAGCGTGTTGTCCTGCTCGGTGAAGACCCGGGCCTCGAACTCGTACCCCTTCTGGGGGAAGTTCCGCTGGATGATCCCGCCCTCCGTGCCCCACAACTGCGTGACCATGTCCTCCCGGTGCTCGCTGAAGCCCGCCCAGCTCGCCTCCAGGATCAGCGTCGCGCCGTTGTCGAAGCGGATCAGGGCACAGCCCAGGTCCTCCACGTCGAACGCCTTGCCCCGCTCGGCCGCCATGCGGGCGCCGATCACGTTGTACGTTCCCCCGCTGACCGTCACCGGGCGGGGGTTGCCCATCAGCCACATCGCCAGGTCCAGCCGGTGCACGCCCAGGTCGATGATCGGCCCGCCCCCGGACAGCTTCTTCTGACCGAACCATCCGCCCAAGCCCGGCAGCCCGCGCCGGCGGTGCCAGGCCGTCCGGCCGAAGTAGATGTCCCCCACCAGCCCGCTGTCCACGATGCCCTTCAGCGCCCGGCTCTGCTCGGTGAAGCGGAAGGAGAAGTTGATCATCAGCGTCTTGCCCGCCTTGCCCGCGGCGGACAGCATCGCCCTCCCCTGGCGGGCGTTCATCGCCATGGGCTTCTCGCACAGCACGTGCAGCCCCGCCTCAAAGGCCGCGATCGTCACCGGCGCGTGCAGGTAGTTCGGAAGGGCCACGCTGACCGCGTCCAGCTCCAGTTCGCCCGCCGCCGCGAGCAGCTTCCGCCAGTCCGTGAACCGCCGCTCCTCCGGCACGTCCGCCGCACGCTCCGCCAGCCGGGCCCGGTCCTGGTCGCACACCGCCACCACCACGCAGCGCGGATATTGGAGATACGCCTTCAGGTGCCCCCGGCCCATCCCCAACCCGATCACCGCCACGTTCAGCACCTTCTTTTTCGCCACGGTCCACTCCTTCCCGCTCGCCCGATCCGCTCTCCGACGCCGCCGCCATGATACCCAACACCGCCGGCCTCACTCCGTGCCGGCGTCGGCGCCCGATTCCTCCTCCTCTTCCTCTTCGTCCTCCTCCCAACCGTCCTCGTCCCAGTCGTCCTCGTCATCCTCGTCGTAGCCGGGGTACTGCGGGGGGCTGGCGCCGACCCGCCCCGTCACGCGCGGATACTCACCCTCCTCAGGCCCCTCGCGGATAGCCAGGACCTCGATCCTGTGCCACCAATCATCGCCGTAGTCGAACCAGTACAGGAAGGCCTCCCGCTCCTTCAGGTCCAGGGCGGCGACCGTCGTCTGCGTCACCAGCCCCGTACACCCCGGATCGCCGAACGGCCCCTCCTTCGCCTCCGGCATCAGGTACGTTCGAGCGTCAGGGTCGTGCGGGCACTTGCCGCCCACCTGAAACTCGTACATGTGCTCGTCAAACCGGTCAAAGGCATCGAAGATCGCCCAGTGAAACTCTTCCAGCGTCTGGTTGCCCAGGATCTCGATCGTCCGCGATATCCGCGGGTTGGCGGCGAGGAAATCCTCCTCCACGGGCCCGCCGATCAGGTCCACCTGCAGTTCGTACACCTGCTTGCCGCCTCGGCGGCGGTCGTTCCTCCGAGCTTGCTTGCCACCCATTTCCTTCTTCTCCGGCCCTCAATCCTTCGCCACGACCATCTCCTTCCGGTGCCGATCCTACCCAAACCGGCCCGTCAAGTCATCCGTCCAGGGACGCTGCCGTGAACTCCACCCCTCCCCGCGTTAGAATACCCCTGCAAGAAGGAGCCTTTCGTGAACAGAGCCTTCGCAATCGCCGCATTCGTCTGCGTCTTGCTTGCCCCCTGCCTCGGGCGGGCCGCGCCGGCCGATCAGGCCGCCCCGAACCCCGCCGTCGAGATCACCCAGTACGTGGAGAAGGTGCTCGCCGCCCGGGACGCCGGCGGGCGGGACGAATGGAGTTTCGCCGTCGCCGCCGACACGCACGTCCAGTACTACGACCAGACCTACAGCGAGCCGTTCGCCGCCTTGCTGACCTCCTGGATCAGGTCCAAGGTTGACTTCGGCGTGATCGTGGGCGACCTGGGCGGGCCGGGGCATCACGAGCCCTTCGGCCGGCAGCTCGCCGCGACCGCCAACTGTCCGCCCGTCCTGGTGGCCGTGGGCAACCACGAGATGGACCGCGAGGGCAAGAAGGCCTGGCTCAACGCCGTTTACCCCGGCGTGGTGACCGGCGAGGGCAAGCTCAACGACCGCGCGATCTACTATTCGGTCAACTACCGGCAGTGCCATTTCGTCTTCCTCGACGGCGACCGCATCATCGGCCGGCAGTGGCTGGGCGACCAGCTCTCCCCCGACCAGTTGGTCTGGCTCGAAAAGGACCTCCAGGCCAACCGAGGCCGGACGACCTTCCTGTTCGTCCACCACCCCGTCGAGAGCACCCAGCAGGGCAAGGGCGAGCACGTCCTGGCCGGGCGGGCCGCCCTGGTGGCGATGCGGAAGCGGTTCCCCGACGTCCGGTGGATCTTCCAGGGCCACCTGCACTACGACGAGGCCGTCCGCATCTGGGGCCTCCACTCCGTCCACGTGTTCCGCCAGCCGCTGGCCGTCCGCGTCCGGGGCAAGGCGGCCGAGCTGTGCCGGATCACGCCGACAGGGCTGGTGCCCCTGCGGGACGACGAGTGGAACGACCTGGGCCGGAAGATGGATACCCGCTGGGACCGCGACCAGGGCCGCGACGTCCTGCGGATCGCCGAGACCACGCTGGAACGCTTCGACGGCCACGCCCGCCTGGGCCGGGGCGTCGATGGCGACGTCCGTCCCACCCGGGGCCCGACGATGCTGAAGGTCTCAAGCCCTCTCCCCGCCGGTGTCCTCAGGCCCCCCCTGCCCTTCCAGCCGCTGGTGTCCAACACCGAGTTTATCCCTGTGGTCCAGGGCATGACCTTCGCCTACGACGTGCGGTTTGAGGGCTCCGGGCACGACGAGATGGCCCTGCACCTGAACGTGACCTTCCCCGACGGCAGGAAGGCGCCCGTCATCGTCGACGCCGACGGGGTGCCCATGCAGGCGGCCCAGGCCGGCAGGTGGACCTACGCGGCCCCGTCGCTGAAGGGCAAGGCGGCGGGCCGATGGTACAGCCGCTCGTTCGACCTGACCCCCTGGGCGGGCGGCTGGATCGACCGCATCCTGCTGGTCACCCGCGCCCCCAAACCGGCCGGCGAGACACCCGCCGACCTCAACCTCTACGTGGACAACATCCGCTTCATCCTCCCGCCGGGCACACGGCGACCTTCCTCCAACTGACGGGGGCGTGCGATCGGCGATCTCGGTATTGTCCTGGAACTTGCGGATCGGGGAATGAGCATCCCGTCCTGTCCCGTCACAGGCCCCGGAACGGGGTGCCACGGGCTGCTTGCAGCCCGTGCAGGCAGGCGAAGGGGCCTCGGGTTGGGATCCTGCCTCCTTCCCGCACAACCCCAAGAGCTGGGTGCCACGGGCTGCTTGCAGCCCGTGGAGGCAGGCTAAGGGGCCTCGGGTTGGGATCCTGCCTCCTTCCCGCACGACCCCAAGAGCTGGGTGCCACGGGCTGCTCGCAGCCCGTGCAGGCAGGCGAAGGAACCACGATTCGAGATCCTGCCTCCTTCCCGCACAGGCTGCAAGCAGCCTGTGGCACCC
>DASRZG010000166.1:0-9955 GCA_035686585.1 Phycisphaerae bacterium | reverse complement strand
GCGGGCCTTCGAGACGGCCTCGACGCTGAATACCTCCCGGCTGATGGATGTCCAGGTCACCGCCGCCGGCACGGGCGCGCGCTTCCTGACCTTCGCCGACTCCATCGCCGATGGCCAGGAGATCTGCGCGGTCGCCCGGCTGGAGGAGACGGCCTCGTGGCCGGGGATGGTGACGATCACCGGCAAGCTCAACGGCAAGGCGTGGTCGCGCCACCTGCCGGTGGACAACCCCTCCGAGGGCGCCGACTACCTGCCGCGGTTCTGGGCCAAGCTGGAGATCGACCGGCTGGTGGCGGCCAATGCGGCGGACAACCGCGACGCGATCGTCAAGCTCTCCAAGGACATGTACGTGATGAGCCCGTTCACCTCGCTGCTGGTGCTGGAGGACGACGCCATGTACGCCCAGTACAAGGTGGACCGGGGCCGGAAGGACCACTGGGCCCTGTACCCCGCGCCCGGGACCATTCCCGTCGTCCGCGAGCCGTCCGCCCCGCCCGCCACGGCCGAGGCCCCCAAAGAGCCCGAGCCCGGCAAGCCCTCGCCGAAAGAGGTCCTGGAGAGCATCCTGGTCT
The DNA here is from genome assembly GCA_035686585.1 of Phycisphaerae bacterium. Taxonomy (GTDB): domain Bacteria; phylum Planctomycetota; class Phycisphaerae; order SM23-33; family SM23-33; genus DASRZG01. The sequence continues at coordinate 9,383 of DASRZG010000166.1, read as the reverse complement.
GCATCCCGCCGGAGTTCGTCCAGTGGGGTGACGGGCGGGACTACTGCGGCGGCGGGGTCGTGTCGGCATGGTCGCTGGTGACGGGCGCCGTGTACGTGCCGCGCGTCCCGGAGGAGCTCGTTTCCATGCTCGACCTGATTCAGGCCGACTTCCTCGTGTGGGTTGAGGAGGGACAGAAGATAGCTGAATCCCTCCGGTTCCAACGCTACTCTGCCCGCGGCATCGATGGCCGGTTCGATGGCCTCCTCTTGGTCACCAACGGAGGTCTGTCGCCGGGAGGCCTGCCTCTGCGGCTGCGCAGGTTGGACTCCCTCGAGGACTCCGTAGGAGTGGGAGGGGTGACTTCCGAGAGGCTGCCTTTTGAGGACGAGATCATCTTCGCCTCTCGGATCCCTGCCCGGTACTCCCAGAGAATCAGAAGCTACTTCGTTCCAGTTGTCGACGACATCCCCCTCATCGGGTCCATGTGGCTGTCGTTCACGGGCCCGCGGATAAGCCTCAGCACGGCGGGGAACGCGATCCCACCGATCACGGGAGGATTATTCGAGGAGCGCTCGTGGATCGGCGGCGCTCCGGACCGGTACGGCTGGACAGACTGGGGCAACTTCAGCTATGGCTTGCACAGACCGTACTCGCCTGTGTATGCGGGCTACGACCCCGTCGCACGGATTCCGGTGATCAAGCGGCAGTTCGCGAACCGGTCCCCGCTGAGGCCCCTGCCGGTCTGGGATTCCGGCAAGTTGCCCTTCCCCGTTGCCGCCAAGGAGGGTGAGATCCGCGGCGAGTGGGCGGGCGTGCTGCTGGGGCGAATCCAGCGGGGCTCTTTCCGCAACGTGCTGTACCCGCGCCCCAGCTTCCGCGACGACTACGTCGGCTGGCGGGCCTTCAACGACCTGCTGGCGTTCGCGCCGGGGATGAACACGTCCCGGGCGGACGTGCTGGCCGCGGTGGAGGCCGAGGCGGCCGGGGCCGAGGCGCCCGCCCCCGGTACGGTCGATCCCCTGGCCCGCCGGCTGATCGAACGCTGCCGCCAAGCCGGGTGGTCGGCGGCCACGATCCCGGACGCCGAAGGCCGGGCCGCGGCCACGGTTACGTTCGACGGATCGGGCCGCTACGTGCTCGCCCGCACCACGCCCGACGGGTTGGGCGAGCGGATCGTCTGCGACGGCCGGACGCTGCTGCACCTCTACGACGAGCTGGGCGTCGGCGCGCGGCGGACCGTCAGCCGGTTCCATCGAGCGGAGCTGGCCGACATGCTGCCCTGGCTGCTGCCGCCGACCGACGACCTCGCCCTCGGGGCCGACCTGACCTGCATCGACGAGCGAACGGTGGCGGCTACGCCCGTCGGCGCCGCGGAAAGAAAGGACAAGGACGGCCAGGCCGCCCCGTACGTCCGCCTGACGCTGCACTTCGCCTCCGACGGCCGGCTGGCTGAGCGCAGGCTGATCGAGATGCCGTCCGGCAAGCTGCTCGCCCGCTGGAGCTGCTCGGCCGTCGGCGTCGTGACGTGGGCGGACGGGAAGGGCGAGGTGCTCGCCAGGCGGGATTACGGCCTGCGCCCGGCCTCCGCGCCCGACCTGGCGCCGCCGGCGAAGGACCTGGTCATCCTCCCCATGCCGATCCGAAACCGCCCTTACCTGTCGAAGACGCGAAAACTCGAAGTCGCCGACTGTGAGTCGTGGTCCCAGGAGGACGCCCTGGCCTTCCTGGCCGCCAGCCGCTATCTCGACTCCTGGGATGTCCTCAACGTCATCGGCCGGCGGTTCTTCGCCGCCGGCGACCGCCGCAAGGGGTTCTACACCATCCTGCTGACCAACAACTACAACTGGTCGGCCGACGACTGGCAGCGCGACCGCGAATACACGCTCCGGAACCAGAAGAAGATGCGCTTCGACCCGCTGGCGGACCTGCCGGGCTCGGCGCTGGCGAAGTACGTCGTCCAGCAGATCGAGACGCACAGGCACTCCGCCCAATCGCGCCAGGAGAAGTTCACGCTCCTCGGCGACGGCGAGGACGGCCTGATCCCGCGCCTGGCGGAGCTGCGGTTTCGCCTGATCCCCTGGACCACCGGCCAGGCCACCGGCGGCACGGAGCAGTACCGGCGAACGCAGATGGACGAATCCCTGGCGTTCGTGCATCGCAATTGCCGCTCGCGGCTGGGCTGGACGCTGCTGACGCCCATGCTGCGCAAGGGCTACAACAGCGAAGTCATGGGGCGGATCGCCCGGGCGGCCCTGGAGTTCAAGGACGTGCCGGGCCTGTCCTACGCCGCCCGGTACGAGGCCGCCGGGGCCCTGCTGGAGGCACAGGACGTAGCCGGCGCCTGTCAGCAGTTCGCCGCCCTCTACGACGAGACGCTGGCGGCGGGGTGGCTGCCGTTGATCGATGACCGGTTCCGCACGGCGTCGCTCACTGCCACTGCCCCTGCCGGCCACGTTCCCTGGGCTAAGCGGATGTCCGACACGTCCGCGAAGCTGATGGCGCGGAAGGCCTACGCGGCGGCGGTGATGCTGGCGTGGCAGTGCTGCGCGATGGGCGATTCGGCCCTGGGCGATGAGCTCTTGTCGTCGGCCCTGGCGGGCGTTCCGGAGGCCTCCCTCCCGGCCGCCAGGCTGGCGGCGGTGGAGTGCCTGGCGTCCACGGGCCGGTGGGACCGCGCCGACGCCTTGATGGCGGAGGTGCTGACCGGGGAGGGGCTCTGCGAATCGCCTTGGGCGTGGCGCCTGGGCGCGTACATGGCCGATCGCCGGGGCCGGCAGGCGGTGGGGCTGCGCCGCATGGAGCGGGCGATGGAGATCGAGTACGCCCACCTGCCCGATGTGGTCAACCTGCAGGCCGTGCGGGCCGACTGCGGCGGTCTGCTGAACCGCTACGAGCAGTTGGCCAAGGCCATCGCCACGCTGGAAGAGGATCCGCCCGAGGGATTCCTGGGGCGCGTGGTCCGCGCCGCCGATCGCTGGCGGGCGATCGACCCGGACGACACCCAGGCATGCCAGGCCGCCGCCCGGATCTTCCAGGCGCTGGACGCGCCGGAGGTGGCGTGGGAGTACCTGACCACGCCGCTGGCGCTGCGGCCCAACGAGGCCGGGCCGTGGACGTCCCTGGCCTCCGAGCTCAAGGCCCAGGGCGAGCTGCACCTGGCGGAGAGGGCCTACGCCTCCGCCTTCGAGGCGGAGCGGACCAACGCCCAGATTCTCTGGGACCGCGCCCAGGTCCTCCAGCAGATCGGCAGGACAGGCGACGCCCGCGCCCTGTACCGTCAGATCGCCGAAGGCACGTGGCCCCGCCAGTTCAGCGGTGTGCAGTCGCGTGCGAGGCAGTACCTCGAAATGCGCTGATCCCCCCTTCGGGTCGCGGTTTGACCCCTCGTTTCGCCGCTACATAGCGGGCAGCGCGTCCGGGGCGCCTCGCCCGTCGTCTCAGGCGGCGGCGGCGCTTTGCCCGGGGCGGATGAGGAGGGTGGGGTTCTGTTCGCACCAACGTGCGGCCAGCAGGGCCAGTTCGGGGTCGAACTGGGTGCCGGCGCCCAGTCGGAGTTCGCGGAGCGTGCGAGGGACGGAGTAGCCGTCTTTGTAGGTGCGGCGCATGAGCATGGCGTCGAGGCTGTCGGCGATGTGGAGTAGCCGCCCGGCGGGGGCGATCATCTCGCCCCTCAGGCCGCGGGGGTAGCCGGTGCCGTCCCAACGCTCGTGGTGCTGACGGACGACCTCGGCCTCTTCGGCCAGGAGGGTGACGTTGCGGAGGATGTCGGCCCCGGTGTCCGGGTGCAGCCGGACGAAGGCGAATTCCTGGCGGGTCAGGCGTCCGGGCTTGGTGAGGATGGAGTCGGGAACGGCGATCTTGCCGATGTCGTGGAGGAGGGCGGCGGTGGCGAGGGTGTCCCGCAGCGGCCCGGGCAGGTCGGCATAGTCGCCCAGACGCCGGGCGTAATAGACGACGTGCTCGCTGTGCCTGCGGGTGAAGGGGTCCTTGGCCTCGACGGCCTGGACGAGGGCGCGGGCGAATTCCGGCAGCATTCCGCGCGACGGGTCGTCATGGTGCGGCGTTTCGGGCGGGTGGATGGACATAGCGCTTCCCGCTCCGCACTCCAGCCCCCGGGCCGGAGGCCCATGCCGCCACAATCAGGAATCGCGACGGTTATATACCAGATCGTCCCGGGATGCCGCGGAGTTTAATGCTTGCCCTGAAAAGATGTAACAAAAGCCGGGGGGTGTCAGGGTAGGTGGCACGGCGGACGCCCCACGGGCGCACGGTTCGCCTGGTCGTGGGCTGGCAGGCAGGACCGGTCGGGTCATCCCTGGGCGGCGCGGCGTTCGAGGAAGCCTTCGAGCTTGCGTGCGCGGACGGGGTGCTGGAGCTTGCGGATGGCCTTGGCCTCGACCTGCCGGACCCGCTCGCGGGTGACCTTGAAGATCCGCCCGACCTCCTCCAGCGTGTAGGTGTACCCGTCGCCGATGCCGTAGCGGAGCTTGATGATCTCCCGCTCGCGGTAGGTGAGGGTCTTGAGGACGTCCTCGATCCGCTCCTTCAGCATCTCGCTGCCGGCGGATTCGACGGGGTTCTCGGCCGTTTCGTCCTCGATGAAGTCGCCGAAGTAGGAGTCCTCGCTCTCGCCGACGGGCCGGTCGAGGCTGATGGGGTGGCGCGAGATCTTCATGACGCGCCGGGCCTCGGAGACGGTCATGCCGGCCTCCTGGGCGATCTCCTCGATGTTGGGCTCGCGTCCGAGGGTCTGGACGAGGCGCTTGGTGATGTTCCGCAGCTTGGACATCGTCTCGATCATGTGCACGGGGATGCGGATGGTGCGGGCATGATCGGCGATGGCGCGGGTGATGGCCTGGCGGATCCACCAGGTGGCGTAGGTCGAGAACTTGTACCCGCGGCGATACTCGTACTTGTCGACCGCGCGCATCAGCCCGGTGTTTCCCTCCTGGATGATGTCCAGGAAGCTCAACCCGCGGTTGCGGTACTTCTTGGCGATCGAGACGACCAGGCGGAGGTTGCCGCCGGACAACTCGCGCTTGGCCTGCTCGTAGTCGTTGAAGACCTTCTGGATGGCCTTGACCCGCTTACGAAGCATCTCGGGCTCTTCCATCACCAGGTCGATCAGCCCGGCCAGCTCCTCCTTCATCACCGCCGCATCCTCCGGCGGGGTGCTGTTGGCGTCGGTGGAGGCGATGCCCACCTCCAGCTCGTCCATCTTCTTGGAGATGTGCAGCAGCTTCTTCATCAGCGGCTGGATCCGGCTGGTCCGAAGGGACAGCTCCTCCAGCAGCTTGGCGATCCGCCGGCGCCGGCGCCACATGCGCCGCTGGGCCTCCCGCCGCCTGGCCGCGGCCGATCGCGACTTGACCGCGCCGTCCCAGTCGCCGCGGTTGGCCTGAAGCACCTGCCGCGCGGTCACCAGGTTGAAGGGGATCCTGCGGCCGATGGTGTCCTTGGCGAGGTTTTCGGCCGAGGAGATCTTCATCGTCCGGTCGAAGGGCAGGTTGCCCTCGGAGACCATCTGGAGGATGTCGGCGGCCTGGGTGGCGCAGTAGTCGCTCTCCAGGACGCGCCGGCGGAAGTGCATCCGCGTCATCTCGATCTTCTTGGCCAGGGCGATTTCCTGGGGCCGCGTGAGCAGGGGGATTTCGCCCATCTGGGTCAGGTACATTCGTACCGGGTCGTCGATCCGCGTGCGGTCGACGTCGATGCCGCTGTCGATCTCGGCGCTGCGGTCGTCGTCCTCGTCCTCGGCGTCCCGCTTGCGGGATCTCTCCGTCCCGTCGGCGAACTTTCCCCTGGCGTCCAGCTCGGCCTCGTCGAGCAGCTCGATCCCCATCTCGTCCAGGGTCATCAGCAGGGACGCGAGCTTGTCGGGGTCGGCGTCGTCCGGGAGCTGCTCGTTCATCTCCTCGTAGGTGAGGTATCCGCGAGACTTGCCCAGGGCAATTACCGAGCGTACCGCTTCGTCATCCGTTTTCCGGGCCATTCGGGTCTTCCGTCAGCGCAGAGAGAACTGCTGCTCCAGGTGCCAATAATCTTAAAATTGTACGAAACCGTTTCCTCGTCCGTCAAGGGCCCGCGGCGGTTTTTCCGGCCTGGCCGACCCAGGCCGGGAAGGGGGAATCCGCCCCGGTCACAGCCGCGGGGGGCGCCGTCGCACGTCCGGGCGCCGGCCCTCCTCCTGCGCCCTCCGCAGCAGGGCCGTCACGTCCGGGTCGGGCCCCGCCTTCAGCCGGGCCAGATCCTCCCGCCGGCGACGCCGTAACAGGACTTCTACGACGTCGGCGAGCGTCCGTTCGAGCTGCCCGCGGTTTTCCGCCGATACCGCCAGCTCCGTGATCAGCCCGCCGTACCGGCTCGCCGTGTCGGACGACAGCAGCGCGCCGATCTCCAGGCGTTCCTCGGCCGCCAGGCGCCACACCTGCTCGGCCAGCATCCGCAGCACGGGGTCCCGGAAGTCCTCCGGGCCGATCCGGTCTTCCACCTCCGAGAACAGGCCCGGGTCGGTCAGCACGATGCCCAGGACGTACCCCTCCGCCGGGTCGCCCCGGCCGGCGTAGGTGCCGCCGGGGCGGCGCGGCTCGCTTCCGGAGGCGGGGCGGCGGACACGCCGCGCGACGCGCCGCATCTGGGCGGCCACGTCCGCCGGCGGCAGGCCGACCAGCTCCGACAGGTGCGCGATCAGCAGCCCCTGCCGCAGCGGGTCCACCGCGCCATAGGCGGCGGAGGAGACGATCAACTGGAGGAACTCCTCCAGGATCGTCGCCTTCCGCGCCAGCGTCTCGGCGGCCAGGTACGCGTCCCGCCGCCGGCCCCACGCGTACTGGAGGGCGTCCGGCGCCTCCGACAGCAGCCGCGCCAGCGCCGCCGGCCCTTCCGCCAGGACGTAATCGCACGGGTCCTTCACGCCCCCGGCGTCCGGGACGGTCGCCACGCGGACGTGGATCCGCTGGCTGAGGAACATCTCGAGGGCCCGCTCGGCCGCGGCCTGCCCGGCCACATCGGCGTCGAACACCAGCACCACGTCCTCGGCGAACCGGCTGAGCAGACGCACGTGCCGGTCGGTCAGCGCCGTGCCCAGCGTCGCCGCCATGTTGGGGATGCCTTCCTGGATGCACATCAGGGCGTCGAGGTAGCCCTCGACGACCACCGCCCGTTTGGACTGTACGATCGCCTGGCGCGACCAGTTCAGGGCATACAGGTTGGCGGACTTGTCAAACAGGTCGGTCTCGGGGCTGTTGAGGTACTTGGCCCGCTCCTCGGCCGCCAGGGCCCGCCCGCCGAAGGCAATCACCCGGTCGGTCAGGTCCAGGATCGGGAACATCAGGCGGTGGCGGAACCGGTCGTAGCAGGACCCGTCGTCGCGCTGGACGGCCAGCCCGGCCCCCGCCAGTTGGCGGTCGGTGTAGCCGTGCTTGCGGGCCTCCGCCCGCAGGGCCTCCCACGCCGGCGGCGCGTACCCCAGGCCGAACCGGCGGATGGATTCGTCGCCGAGCCGGCGCCCCCGGGCGTATTCCAGCGCCTCCGCCCCCGCCGCCGACCACAGCAGCTTGCTGTAGTACTGCCGGGCGAAGTCGGTCAGCTTGGTCAGCGCCTCGGCCGACAGGGACCGGTCCACGTGCGCGGGGGCGTTCTCGACGGGCATAGGGATGCCGGCCCGGTCCGCCATCTGGCGGACGGCCTCCGGGAAGGTGAGCTTCTGATACTGCATGAGGAACTGAAACACCCCGCCGCCGGCGCCGCAGGCGAAGCACTTGAAGATCTGCTTGACCGGCGAGACGTGCATGCTGGGCCGGTTGTCGTCATGGAACGGGCACAGCCCGAGGAAGTCCTTGCCGCGCTTCTTCAACGCCACGAACTGCCCGACCACCTCGACGATGTCGTTGGCCTGCGCGACGCGGTTGATGAAGCTGTCGGAGAACCGAGCCAAAGGACGCCCTCAATTTGCGGATGGCGGATTGCAGACTGCCGCCGGCTCCGCCTCTTCTTCTTCTGTTCCTCTTCTTTGGTGCTTCGGATTTCGGATTTGTTTCGTATTTCGTATTTCGAGTTTCGGATTTGCCTCTAGGCGGAAGCATCTTCCACGTTGACCCGCAGGTCCATTGCCTGGTTGGCCAGGCGGTCGGCGTCCGCGTTCTGCTCGCGGCGGACGTGGGTGAACGTGACCTGGCGGAACCGCCCGCACAGTTGCCGGGCCTGCTGGAAGAGCGGCTTGAGGCCCGCGTTGCGGACGCGGTACTCGCCGTTCATCTGCCGGACGAGCAGCTGCGAGTCGCTGTGGACCCGTGTCTCGTCGGCGTTCAGCCCGGCCGCCTTCTCCAGGCCGCGGAGCAGGCCCTGGTATTCGGCCACGTTGTTGGTCGTCCGGCCGAGGTAGTAACCCCCCTCGAACAGAACGGTTCCGTCGTCGGCATTTCGGATGACGACGCCGGCGCCGGCGGGTCCGGGATTCCCGCGGCTGCCGCCATCGACGTGGAGGGTCACCGCCAGGCGCTTCCGATCCATCGTGTCCGCCTCCGTGGCTCAGGTGTGGTTGGCGGGGATCATGTCCTCGAGGTAGAGGATCCGCTGGCAGGAGTCGCACAGGCGGACCTCGTCGCGGGTGCGGAGGGCGTTGGCGTGCTCGGCCCGCAGGGACATGTTGCACCCGCTGCAGACGTACTGGTGGGGGGGCTTGTCGCCGAGGACCTCGATCTTGGCCATCGCGTCCCCGCCGCGCTTGGCGGCGATGCGGTCGAACACCACCAGCTCCTTGGGCGGGACGCCGCTCGTGGCGGCCCGGCGCTTGTCCTCCAGCTCCGACAGCATCCCTTCCAGGCGGGCGATGCTCTCGGCCGATTCCTGCCGCACCCTCTCCGTCTGGACGCGGGCCTCCTCGATCTGCTGCTGGATCTCGCCCATCCGCCCGTGGGCCTCCTCGGCGGCCTGGATCAACGCCAGGCCCTGGTCCTCGTACTTGGAGTTGTCCGCCTTGAGGGTGTTCATGCGGGTCAGGATGGCGGCGTATTCCTTGTTGGTCTTGGCCGTGTTGAGCGATGTGCGGAGCTTGTCGACCTCCTGCTCCCGGGTCCTCAGCTCCAACTCGACGGCCCCGGCGGACTTCTGGCGGTCCATGTACTGATCGTGTTGGGCGGCCAAGTCGCTTTCGAGCCGGGCGATGCGGTCGGCCTGGGCGGCCACGGCGGCTCGCCGGGAGGCGAGACGGCGGCGCACGTCGCAAATCTGATGCTCCACGGATTGAAGTCTAAGCAGTGCCTCCAGCGTCTTGGCCATGCATCGCTCCTATTCACTTGCCAACGGCAATCGAATTCCCAATTATGCCCGGCCGGACTCCCGGTGGCAAGGGCGTTTCCAAAAAACCGGCCTCGGCGGACGTCACAGGCCGGCAGGGGGCG
>DASRZG010000165.1:0-4072 GCA_035686585.1 Phycisphaerae bacterium | reverse complement strand
TTGTAGGGGCTCTTGTGCCGGCCGGCGACGAAGCCCTCCACCACGCCGCGGGCGATCAGCTCCAGCCGGCCGATCTTGGCCAGAGCGTCGGGGTCCAGCAGACGCATGTACCCGGGCTGTCCGTTGGCGGCTTGGATATTCTGTCGGCTCATGCGCTTTCGATCTGCTCGCGGAGTTCGGTTACCGCCTTCGGCAGCTCTTTGGGGAAGTCCTTCCAGTTGGCCTCGATGGCCACGCGCCCGTCGTAGCCGATGTCCTTGAGGGCGCGGAAGTAGGGTCGGTGGTCCTCCCTGCCGAAGCCGACGGGCACGCGGCCGACGGCCTCGGCGCAGTGGACGTGGACGATCAGCTCTCCGGCCCGGCGGATGGCCTCGGCCGGGTCGTCGTCCCTGGCCATGTGGTAGGTGTCGGCCAGCAGGCGGACGTTGGGGTGGTCGGCGCGGCGGGTCAGCTCGGCCCCCTCGTCGACGGTGTTGACGATGTTGGTCTCCGCCTTGTTCAGCGGCTCGACGACGAAGATCACGTCATGCTCGGCCGCGATCGGTCCCCAGCGCTTCAGGTGCTCGACGAGCTGGGCGGACGCCCGGCCGCGGTCGAAGCCCTCCGGCACCCGCCGGCTGCCGCCGGAGCCGAAGACGATCATTTCTGCGCCGACCTGCCTCGCCCGCCGGCAGACCACCTCGATGTAGGCGGCCACCGCCTCGAAATCGACCTCCGGCCCGGTGGTCTTCAGCCCGCCCGGCAGCAGGCAGTTGACGGCCTCGACGGGCACGGCCGCCGCCTTCGCCGCCGCCAGCCGCTCGGCGAAGACCGCCTCTTTCTCGGCCGGGCACAGCAGCCCGGCCACCGTCGGCTCGACGAAGCTCAGCCCGTCAACGGCCCGGGCGACGTTCTCCGGAGATGTGCACACGCCGATTCGCATTCTTTCCTCACTTACTTCCCGCCCCACGGTCCCACGGTCTTCCCGTCTCCCGGTCCCACGGTCCTTACGCCACCGCCTCCTCCACGGCCGGGCGAATCTCCGCCAGCAGACGCCGGACGATCTCGTCGGAGGTGATGCCGGCGGCCTCGGCGTTGAAGGTGGTGATGATGCGGTGCCGCAGCACCGGCGGCGCCATGGCCTGGATGTCCTCGGTGGTCACGTGATACCGCCCGTGCAGGATGGCCCGGGCCTTTCCCGCCAGGGTCATGTAGATGCTGGCCCGCGGGCCGGCGCCCCAGTTGACCAGCTCGTTGACGAAGTCCGGCGCCTCCGGCGCCGCCGGCCGGGAGGCCCGGGCCAGGTCCCGGGCGTACTGATACACGTGGTCGGCCACCGGCACCCGGCGGACGATCTCCTGCAGCCGCAGGATCTCCTCGCCCGTCAGCGCCACCGCCAGCTCCGCCTGGTAGGCGCTGGTGACCTGCTTCATGATCTGGATTTCCTCCTCGGCGGTGGGGTAGTCCACCATGATCATGAACATGAACCGGTCCAGTTGCGCCTCCGGCAGCGGGTAGGTGCCTTCCTGCTCGATGGGGTTCTGCGTGGCCAGCACGAAGAACGGGTCCGGCAGCCCGTACGTCTCTTCGCCGACGGTGACGTGCCGCTCCTGCATCGCCTCCAGCAGGGCCGCCTGCGTCTTGGGCGGGGTGCGGTTGATCTCGTCGGCCAGGATCATGTTGGCGAACAGCGGCCCGCGGATGAAGCGGAAGATCCGCTTGCCGGTGGTGCGGTCCTCCTCCAGCACGTCGGTGCCGGTGATGTCGGAGGGCATCAGGTCGGGGGTGAACTGGATCCGCTTGAACGTCAGGTTCAGCACCTGGGAGATGGTCGAGACCAGCAGCGTCTTGGCCAGCCCGGGCACGCCCACCAGCAGCCCGTGTCCGCGGCAGAACATGATCACCAGCACCTGCTCGATCACCCGGCTCTGCCCGACGATCACGCGCCCGAGCATTTCGGTCATCTTCCTGTAGGCGTCGTTGAGATGCTTGACGGCCTGGATGTCCACGTCGCTGTCGATTTTCTTGCCGCCCTTGGCCATTTCCTCGCTGCTCCTTGCCCACCGCTGAATCCGCGCCCGCCGCGGGCGCGAACATCAAGCGCTGCAATGACATAACTTAAAATACCGGGGGCCGGTCGAGGTTCCGCGAAAATCGGCGTTTTCGGCCCCTGCCGGCGAAGCGGCGGGGCGCCGGGGCATTGCATTGACGTATCCGGAAAATCGGGTACAATGCCATGCACGGGCGAGGGCCTCTGGGCCTCGCCGGGCAAGTCATGTGTGCATCTCGATTCGGGTCAGGAGAAAGGAGGACCGCCATGAAGACGGCTCCGATTGCAGTGATGGTGCTGTTTGCGCTGTCAATTGGGATGGTTCCCGCCCCGGCCGCCGACGTGGTGACCACGGTCGTCACCGACGCCGACGCCTATGTCGAGGCGGAGTACTGGAGTAGCGATCACCAGAACAACAACTACGGCTCGAACCCGTTGTTGTGCCAGGGAATTATCAGCTGGGCGCGGCATTCCTACATGCATTTCGACCTCAGCGGGCTGGACGCCGGCGCGGAGGTGACGGAGGCCCGGCTGAGGGTGGAATGGCAGGCCACCCTGTACGACCCCGGCGTCACCAGGCTCTACGCCATCATGGACGATGCGAAGGAATGGGACCTGACGGCCCTGCCCGAGACCGGGGCCACGGGCATCACCTGGCTGACCGCCCCGCAGAACGGGGCCTACAACGAGGTGCCCTTCCTGGAGGAAGGCGAGGACGCTTCGGCCGTCACCCGACTGATCGGCACGAACCCCACGGCCACCGGCACCTCCACGCCGATCGACCTGGACGTGACGGACCTGGTGAAGTGGCTGCTGGGGCAGAGCGCCGCCTACAGCGACCTGGCCGACGCCAATGACCTGTTGACCGTCTGCTTCCGCGAGGGCACGCAGTATGCCTACGCCGACTACGCCAGCAGGGAGTACACGCCCGAGGACGACGCGGACGCCCCGCGGCTGGTGATCACGCAAGGGTCCGGGCCGGTGCTGCCGCATCCGGGCGACGCCCAGCCGGACGGCAAGGTGGACGGCGGCGACTACACCATCTGGGCCGACAACTACGCCAAGACCGACGCCCTGCCGTGGTCTGAAGGCGGCTGGGTGGTCGGCAACTTCACCGAGGACACCAACGTCGACGGCGGCGACTACACCATCTGGGCGGACGAGTACGGCTACGGCACCGGCGGGGCGGCGGTTCCGGAGCCGGTCACGCTGGGCTTGCTGGTCATCGGCGCCGTGGCGGCCATTCGCCGCCGGAAGTAAGTCAGCAATTGGCTGCACGTAGCTGCTAGCGGGAGGAGGCGCCATCGGCCTCCTGCCGATGGAGTAGTAACTGCGTGTTGTGCAAGAGGGCCGTCCCGGCAAGGGACGGCCCTTCTGCTTTCATGCCGGCAGCGCCGCTGTCGGCGTGTTTATCTGGGGTGTGCTGCGGCTTGCGATCGGAAGCGCTCCGCCGCCGCGCCGGCGGCGGGGCGGTCAATCCACGGAGACGACCTCGGTCACCTCCGGCAGTTGCTCCTTCAGGTGGCGTTCCACGCCCATCTTCAGCGTCATGGCCGACATGGGGCAGCCGCGGCAGGCCCCGTGAAAGCGGACGGAAACCTTGCCGCTGTCCGGCTCGACGCCGACCAGCTCGATGTCGCCGCCGTCGGCCTGAATGTACGGGCGGATCCGCCCGATCACCTCGTCGACCTGCGTCTCCAGCGTTGTGCGCCCTTGCTCTTGCTCGCTCATCGAACTCTCCCAAACTGCCGCGTCCCGGCCGGGCCCCCAACGGCCGCGACTGGCTCCACATCATTATACCAGCCCCGCCGGCGGCGGCAACCAGCGGCGGCTCCCGCTTCCGCCGTCGGGGCATTATACTACCCGGCCCGGACCGGCCCGGGTTCGGAAAGCCGCGGGCCGGTTGGACATCGGGCGGCAAACATTGTAAAGACAGCCCTGCCGGGCGAACCTTCGCCGGCTGAATTTGACAGGAGTGCCCCCATGTACGCTACGTTCAAGTTCGACACCGAGGACATCTACTTCCCGCCCGAGTACAGGATC
>DASRZG010000164.1:0-7028 GCA_035686585.1 Phycisphaerae bacterium | reverse complement strand
GGAATGTTCGTTGTTGGAGATCAGCAGCACCTTCGGCGGGTCGGGGTAGAGCTGCTGGAGTGTTTCCAGCAGCTTGTGGCCGGTCCACAGCCGGCCCGCCTGGCGCCATGGCTCCACGGGTCCCAGGGGGGAGAGTTTCTTCAGGATCTTCCCGTCGGGCGCCACGACGTTGGGGTTCTCCTCCGGCGGCAGGTCGAAGAACCGCTTGTCGCTGGTCAGGATGCTCTCCCACTGCGTGCAGATGAAGCTGATCGGCAGATGCAGTTGGGCGGCACGGCGGATGGCCGGCGTGTAGTAGTCGCCCAGCTCGGTCATGGGCCATTCGTCCTTGCGGCCGGCCTCGTACAGGTGGAAGCCCGGCAGGACATGGTGGCCGCGTTCGACGAGGGAGACCTGAAAGGCCGGGTCCATCCCTTTGGCGCGGGGGTAATGCCCGGTATTCCAGTGCCCGGCCAGCGGCAATGCCCGCCCGGCGGGGTCCTCATTCGCCCGGCAGGCCTCGGCCCGGATTTCGTCGGCCGTCCTGGCCGGGTCGGGCTGTGCCGCCCCAGCCGCTGCCGCTGCCACGACCGCCGCCGCCACCATGGCGGAGAACGTCGCCCGCGTTCCGTGGGTGCCCGGATGAGTACCTCTGTGCCCGCGCCCGATCATCGCTCAGATCCTCCGTCCCGCCGGCTGAGATGGAGCGTAACGCCGCACCCCGACGCAAGCAAGGCCGACCCCCAGGTCTGTCCATGTCCCGACGTCCCGAGGGCTCCCCTTGTTGGCTAGCAACGGGATTCCAGCAATTCGAGGGCCCTATCGACGCTCTGGGACATCGCGGAAAAGGCCGGCAAATGCGTAAGGGCGCTGAAGTCAGGTATGTTGACCGACACGCGCGAGACAAGAGACAATGAACGCAGTTTGCTGAGCCTTCTCCCCGAAAGCTCGCTCGCGCTGCGGAGCAGGCTTACCAAGACTGCCTTGGGGTTAGGCAGGCTTTCCAGGCCCCTTGTGGGGGGCAGGTGAAGAGGGATTGTCCCGCCGGGATTGCCTGCCGCATGACGAATCGCCGCCTCGTCGATCAGCAGCCACGCCTCCGTCATCCGAACCGGGACCGCGATCACATGCGGCACCGGAGTATCCATCGCACGGGCGAGGGCGTCGGCGACCTCCTTAATGCGTGCCTCCAGGGGATCCCGCTCGGCATCGCGGTGCACCACCAGGATGTCGCAGGGGTAGAGATCCAGAGCAAGGCCGATGCGGCGTTCGAGTCTCGCGGGCACTTCCCGAAGAGGGCGGAGATCGGCCCATTCCCCTCGAACGGGCGAGTCAGGTCTCTTGCTCCGCAGGAGCCAGTTGATGATGGGCAGAAGTCCGCGGTCCGAGCTTCCATCCGACAGCAGTGTGTATGAGATATCCCTCATTTCGACGAAGTGCCCCGGAAGAGCGGGCCTATGTCCTCCCGGTCCACAACCCGGGGGGGGCGTTTCGCCTTCCCTTTCCCCTTGCCGGCGACCAGGTCCTCTTCATCCGGCGAATGGGAGGGATTGAGGTAGGCGAGGAGCTTGCCCTTGGAGATGGTCGGCATCTTCGCCTTCGTGTCCCGCCAGGTGCCCGAGAGACACCCGAAGACCACCCTGTTCACGCGCCGTTCGCCCACCACGTGCTCGCGCGTCTCCGCGAGGATCAGGCTGTCGTCCGGGACCTGCTGGACCACGGCGGGCGAATGCGTGTTGACGATGACTTGCCGCAAGGGATTGTCTTCGCCAACACGTTCGAAGGGGTCCGTCGCGATGTCCTTAAGAAGCCGAAGCATGGCGGCAATCCGCGCGGGGTGAATGCCGTTTTCGGGTTCCTCCAGGCAGAGCAGCCCGGTGGCGGTCGGATCGGACTCCAGGACGGCCAGCGCCAGGAATCTCAACGTTCCATCGGACAAGGCCCTGGCGGGCAGGGAAGTCCCAGCCCGGTCTTCCACCAGGAGCGTCAGCAGTTCGCGCTTCTCGTCTCTGTCTATACAGACGCCTTTCACGTCGGCCACCAATTCGGACAGGCGATTGGCCAGTTGCGAGTACACCCGGCGCTCGTACGCGCTCCCGTCGTCGGTGGGCCCGCCATGGGCAAGGCGGTAGATCGTCGCGGCCAGATTGGCCCCGTTGGTTCCCACTGTAGTGGGAGAGACGAAATTGTCGGGGTGCCTCAGCGCCGTCGGCTCCAGTTGCAGCAACCGCCAGGACTGCATCTCGCGCCGCGCCAGGGCCGCGGTCGGGCTCTCGGCGGCATTTACGGTCGACATGACGGTGCGAGGCAGAGACGCGGCCGGGCGTTTGACAGGTCCTCCGCGGCTGCCCCCATCCTGATGCAACTTGATCACCCGGGCCTCTCCATCTCCTTCGGTCGTGATGAACGCGGCGGAACGGCGTTTCCCGCTCATCACGGTCTTCCGCCATTTCTCGGCGCTGTGAGGAAAGAGGATGTGCTTGTGAGCTTCGCTCATCTTGATGTAGTCAAGCTTCTCATCAAGAATCTCCAGGTTCCCAATCCCAACCTGGCCATTCCCCCCCCGGTATTTCAGGACAAGCTTGTAGACCAGGAAGGTGGTCGTGGCCTGCGCTTGCTGCCCCAGCTCATCGGAACCGCAGGCGGGGACGATCATCTCGGCCTCAAAAGACATCGTGGAGTCGTATACGTCCCCCACCCTGTGAAAGAGGCTCTGCACGTCTCCGGACCGGCCGCTGGCGTCCCGTACGGACAGCGCGGCCTCGACCAACGGGGAATTCGCCAGGGAACTGAGGAAGTGGATCGCATCGAAGAGGTTCGATTTCCCTGTGCCGTTGGCGCCCGCGACGCAGGTGAACGGTCCGAACAGGACGTCGGTATCGATCAGGTTCTTGAACCCGGTTACTTTAAGTCGCGTCAGCATTCGTGTCTCGCCATGCGCCGGAATGCTCTGAGTATGCCGCAACAGCAGCCGAATTCTAGCACTGTGCGTCGCCTTGGGCCAGAGCAAAGCCACTTGTCCGCCTCTGCCGGACCGAGGGAATCAACGCAGTCGGGACGGCGCGTGGTCGTCGGCGCCTGGCCTACAATGACCTGCAAGACCCGAGGCCGGGGGGGCGATGGGTCCGGCGGGACGAGGGGGTCGGGAAAAGGGGCGTGGCGATGAGACTTCTCGGCGGGGTGATCGGAGTTGTGACGGCGGGGGTGGCCTTCGGCGGGTGCTGCGAGTACCGGACGGAGCCGACGGACTGCGGGCGCTGTCTGGTCGACCCGGAGGAGTACGACAACAAGCTCGGGCAGCTCTATCGCACCCAGGCGATGCTGGCGTGCGCGAACCAGCAGGTATTCGAGCTGCGGCAGGAGAGGGGGCAGCTCTGTGCGGCCCTGGCGGCGGCGCGGGTGAGGATCGGCCGGGCCGAGTACGACCTGGCCGCGGCCGAGAAGGCGCTGGCCGAAGCGCGGGAGCAGATTACCTCCCTCCAGAAGGCCCGCGGCGACTACGAAACGGTCAAGACCGAGCTGGACCAGGCGATCCAGGACCTGGACCAGGCTCGGAGCGTTCTGCAAGCCGCCCAAGCCGAGGCGGCCGCCAAGGCGCAGCTCGCCGAGCAACTCCAGGAGCAGGTGGCGGCGCTGGAGAACCGCGTGTCGGCCCAGAAGGCCCAACTGATCGAGCTGACGCGGCGCCTCTCCGAGGCCCTCGACGCGGCCCGGGGCCGCGCGGGACCGGGCCGGTAGGAAACCGCACTCATCTTCCGTAGGCCAATCTCAGGCGGACAACAGCATCGAGAATGGGTGTGCCCCGGACAAGGCGTCGTTTGCCTTGTCCGGCGCCGTTCCGCCACGGCCACACGCCGGACAAGCCAAACTGCGGCTTGCCCGGGGCACCCGACGGAAGGTCTTGCGTTCATTCTCCGTGGGTGACCCGCCTGGCGTTGAAGCGGGGTCTCGTCCCCCCAATCGGGCAGGGGGCAAATTCCCTCCAGATGCTAGGATACTCCACCGATCCCCTCAGGCGGCTGACCTTAGGTCCGAGGCCGCCGCGAGCGGGGTGGACTCCACGCGAGCGGGGACGCATACTGGTACCGATATGCGCATGAAGTGCGTTGCCGATCCGCGGACGCGTTCCGAGGCGGGAGTATCGTGGGCGATTCCACCAATTCCGACACCACCGGCACCCAGCAGTCAGACATGGCGGCGGGCATCCGGAAGTGGGCGATCAAGAATGTCGTCTTCCTGCTGCTGTTGCCCATCCTGCTGTATGCCAGCTCGGGCAGAGCGGACTGGGTGATGGGGTGGGTCCTGGTGGGGATCTGCGCGGGCTATCTGCTGGCGACGGCCGTGCTGATCCTGCCCAAGTGGCCCGACCTGATCGCGGAGCGCGCGGGCATGCAGAAGGGCGCGAAGAAGTGGGACCTGGCCATCGTCAGCGCCGCGGCCGTGTGGCTGCCGATGGCCTCGTGGGTCGTTGCCGGCCTGGACCTTCGCTTCGGCTGGCCGCCGGCGATTCCGTGGTGGTGTCAGTGGGTGGCGGCCGGTGCGGTCGCGACGGCTCTGGCGGCGGCGTTTTGGGCGATGGCGTCCAACCGCTTCTTCTCAGGCGTGGTGCGAATCCAGCGCGACCGCGGGCACGTCGTTCAGACGGGCGGCCCGTACCGCTATGTCCGCCATCCCGCCTACGCCGGGGTGATCCTCTACACCATGGCCATACCGGTCATGCTCGGATCCGCCTGGGCGATGATCCCGGCCGGCGTCGCGTCGGTGCTGTTCGTGGTCCGTACCGCCCTGGAGGACCGAACGCTCCACCGCGAGCTGGACGGCTACGCCGACTACGCCGCCCGCGTCCGCTACCGGCTGCTGCCGGGAGTGTGGTGAGGAGCTTGGCGGGAAGCGCGCCGCTTCCGGGGCTTCGCCCACGGCGCCGGCCCGTTACGGCCGTCGCCGGCTGGGGCGGATCCATACCAGCAGCATCCCGCCGGCGGCCAGGACCACCAGGGCGCCGGGCTCGGGGACGGGGGCGTCGTCGGGTTCGTTGGAGATCCCGACGTGCCCGTACCAGTCAGCCAGGACGCACAGGTCGGCGATGCCCACGATCCGGTCGCCGTTGAAGTCCCCGTGGCGCCATTCCATGTCGGTCCCGCCGTAATGGTCGGCCAGGGCGGACAGGTCGGCGATGCCGACCGCGCCGTCCAGGTTGGCGTCGCCGAGGAAGAACTGCTTGGCTTTTCCGCCGTTGAGGTAATAGATGTTCAGCCCGTTGCGGTCCAGCCGGCTGCCCGGTCCGATGATCAGGTTCCGCACGTACAGGGCCTCTTTGCCGTCGAAGCCGGGCTGGTTGTCGAACGTGTCCACCAGGCGGACCTCGCCCACGTCCGCCCCGCCCAACTGGAGCGTGTGCAGGACGAAGTTGTCCACGAACCCGGCGCGGACGAAGCCGATGTCCCTGCCCGCCACCTCGAACGTCTCCGGGACATTGTCATCCTCCGGGCCGATCGAGAAGACCAGCCGGAGGTGGTCCAGGCCCTCCAGGGCGGCCGGGGTGGTGCTGTAGTTGTGGAAGTCCGCGCCGAACATGTGGATGGTGCTGCCGTCGGTGGCGATCAGCTCGGCCGAGGCATTCAGGATCAGCCGGTCCGTCACGGTGATCTCGGCGGCCGGGCCGAGGATCGTCATCCTTGCGCCCGGCAGATTGCTGCCCGACCAGCTCATTCCGCCCACGTGCAGCAGGGGCACCCGCACGCTGCCGCCGGAGACGGTCCAGGCGGCGCCCGGGCCGGTGACGTGAAGGGCGGTGCCGACGCGCAGCTCCCCGCCGGTCTGGCTCAGCAGGCTCGTGCCGCCCGCACCGACGCCCGTCACCTGCACATGATTGGCCTGGAGCACCCCGCCGGCCAGGGCATACACCTGGTGGCCGTAGACGGGGGCGAAGCCGTCGGGGTCATCCGGGCCGCCGAGGATGTGAAACTCGGGCCCGACGTACACCCCGCCCGCCACGTGGCAGGAGCCCGCGGTCTGGACGAGCTGGGAGCTTTCATAGGAATAGTCGCCCGACACGTGCAGGCTGCGGGCATCGAGCACGCCGCCGGCGATGTGGTACAGCCCGCCGCGGACCCGCACGGCTCCCTCGATCGCCGCCAGCCCGCCCGTCTGCCGCATCGTCGCGGGCTTCCACGGCGCGAAGGAGGCGTCCGCCAGCCACTCCACCGGCGGATAGCCCGCGCCCACCTCCAGGCTCCCCGCCCGAAGCTCCCCGCCGCCGAGCTCGTACGTGCCCGCCGACGGGCCCGGGTAGGGGTAGGGGGCGAAGGACGAACCCGCGCCGTACGTCGGCACGGGATACCAGTACGGCTGCCCGCCGATCCGGACCGCCCCGGCCACCTTGTGCACCCCGCCGGTCTGGACGAACCGGCCCGTCCCGCCGACGCCGATCTCGGTGGCGCCGGTGGCGATCTCGCCGTTGTGCAGCTCGTAGACCCCGTCGCCCGGCCAGACGATGTTCATCGCCACGTCCGCCGCCATCCCCGCCTCCGGGGGCGCCGCCCCGTCCGTCTGCCACCACCACCAGTTCCCGCCGATCTGGAGCGTGCCGGCGACCCGGCCTGCCCCGCCGGTCTGCACGACCCTACCACGGCCCCACTGGCCGACGTGCATCGACCGCGCCGACAGCCATCCGCCCGACAGCGCGTACACCCCGCCGGGATCGTAGTACTGGGGCATGCCCGTCGCCGGATCGGTGCCGTCCGCGTAGGTCCACCACATGTCGCCGCCGACGTACAGCCCGCCGGCCACGTCGTTGGCCCCGCCGGATTGATTCATGCGGCCCTTGCCGCCGTAGCCCACGTAAATCCACCCCGCCGACAGCGCCCCGCCCGCCAGGTCGTACGTCGCCCCGAGCCGGTACGGGTAATACTCATCCGGCTCGGCGGGGACCGTCGTGCCGTCGGCGGCGATGACCCAGCCGCCGCCCACGTTCAGCCCGCCGGAGATCGCCGCCGTCCCGCCGGACTGCCGGAACCCGCTGCCCCGCCAGGCCATCGGGCCCATCAACA
>DASRZG010000163.1:0-3651 GCA_035686585.1 Phycisphaerae bacterium | reverse complement strand
AATAGGTCCTCCCGAAGTCGCGTTCTTGGGACCCGTTCCCCGTTCCCCGTTCCCGCCCCCCCGGGGCGCGGGGAAAAAGTTGAAAAAAATCTGAGATTGCTTTCCCAAAAGGGGCTCTGAGATGTCCATATATATAGGGAGGCAGCGTTTGGCCTTCCGCGGGGAAAGTTTTCGTAAGTCTATCGAGAACAGGCACTAGTCACGAAATTCGTCGGTGGGGCCGGGGGCGCTCGATTCGCCGGCGGGCGGCGCGAATCGCCGGGCAGGGCGTCGGGACGGGCGGCGATGGCACATCACGCGAGGAGAACCGTACGATGCCGGGCAGTCAGATCGCACGAGACGCCGGTGTGCGAGGGGGAATCCTGGCACCGGAGAATCTCGGTCGATCAGCCGTTGCGGCTCCGGGTTGCCTGTGGAATGCCCAGCAACAAACCCCTGCCTTCGCAGCGGGGACTGTACGTGGGCTGGCGGATGGTTACGGTCTGCCAGGAAGGGGCCTCGTTGGGCCGCCGGCGGGGGCGATCTGCGCCCGGTTCCGTCTGCCCGCGCGGTTCACAATGGGGGCGAACAGGGAACGCCTGTGCAGTGCGAGAGTTATGGGAGTTTTTCGGGCAATGTGAACCCTCGAAAACCCGGTTTGAGGTACACGGACAGTTCACGTTCCCGCGGGGCGGCTGGCGAGGGGGTCTGGTCGGGCCGCCGGCGGGGGCGATCTTCGCCCGGTTCCGTCTGCCCGGGCGGTTCACAATGGGGGCGAACAGGGAACGCCTGTACAGCGCGAGAGTTATGGGAGTTTTTCTGGCAATGTGAACCCTCGAAATCCCGGTTTCAGGTACACGGGCAGTTCACGTTCCCGCGGGCGGCTGGGGCGGAGCGGGGCGGGAGGGACGGGGTCCCGCTCCCTGCCGGTCGCGGCTCGGGGACCGTCCCCGGGGGCGATCTGCGCCCGGTTCCGTCTGCCCGGGCGGTTCACAATGGGGGCGAACAGGGAACGCCTGTAAAGTGCGAGAGTTATGGGAGTTTTCCGGGCGATGTGAACCCTCGAAAAGCCGGTTTCAGGTACACGGGCAGTACACGTTCCCGCAAGGCAGCATCCGCCCCCGAGCGCCGGTCAGGAGACGAACAGGTCGAGCGGCTTGAACTTCGCGCCCAGGACGGCTTCACTGTCGAAGCCAAGCCAATGCTCCAGGACGGTGGCGTAGAGCCTTCGGAAGTCGGTGTGGAACCTGGGGGCGTCCTGGTCGAGGTCGGCGAGATTCGGGCGCTTTCCGATCAGGCCGGCGCGCAGCCGTCCGCCCATGAGGAACACGGGAGCGGCGGCGCCGTGGCCGGTACCCCGTCGCCCGTTCTCCGTGAGCGTGCGGCCGAACTCGGAGAAGGTCATGAGAACGACGCGATCCAGGCACTTGTGGCGGGCGAGGTCGTCGGCGAAGGCGGCTACGGAATCCGACAGTTGCCCGAGCAGGGCGGCGTGGTTATCCCGCTGGTTGGCGTGGCTGTCGAAGCCGCCGATCCCGCCGCCGCCCAGTTCGGTGAAGAAGATGCGGATGCCCACGCGGGCGCGGATGAGCTCCGCGACGGTCTTCAGGTGCCCGGCCAGCCCTTGGCGCGGGTACCGGTCGGTCCCGGGCGCGCCGTCCAGCACCGCCCGGATCTGGCGGCTCGTCGCGTGGGCGCCGCGGTTGACGTGACGCACGTAGTCCGCCAGCGGGTTCCCGTCGGCGCCGTGGGCCGGCATGGCGCGCCCGGGCGGGCCGCCGCCGGCACGCAGCGTCATCTCGCGGGCCGAGCGAATCGAGGGCACAACGGCCTTCTTCGCGGTGAGAGCGAAGGGCCGGCCGATGGGGCCCACGAAGATGCCCGGCACCTGGGCCTCGCGCCGGCGGCAGGCGTTGTCGATCGCCCGGCCCAGCCAGCCGGTAGGGCATTGGGGCTCAGCCGGCCTGGCCGTGTGCCAGTCCCGCATCGCCTGCTCGTGGGACCGGTTTGACTTGGCGTAGCCCACGCCCTGAAGGACACTCAGGCGCCCTTCCTTCAGCAGCCGCGCGAAGCCCTTCATTTTCGGGTGGAATCCCGCGGAATCATTGATCCTGAGGACATTCTTGCCCGTCAGCCGCAGCGTCCGCCGGTTGCGGCCGTAGGCGTCGTCCGCATAGGGCACCACCGTATTCAGCCCGTCGTTGCCCCCCGAGAGCTGCACGACGACCAGGACCGTATCGCGCCGGTCTTCGGCCGCGGCGGCGCGGGCCGCGCGAGCCAGGAACGCCGGGGCAGCCCCCGACAGCGACAGCAGTGCCGGGACGGCCACGGTGGACTTGAGAAACTCGCGACGTGACGGGGCCATGTCGATTCTCCAGAAGCTACGCCAACTGGAATTCCGGCTGCGTGACGACCCTGCGGGCGAAGGTCCGCAAGCGGTCGGGCAAGGGCCCGCCGGGCGGCGCGCCCGTCCATAGTCTCTCGAATATCCCGTCGTCGGGGTCGGGGGCCAGGAGCAGGTTCACGAGGAACCGGCCGGCGTCTTTGGCATCCGCGTGACCGTGACGCCGCGCCACGGCGGCGGGATCGAGTCTGCCATCGTACGGGCCCGAAGGAGCGAGAAGGGACGCCGCCAGGTTGCTTCGGGCGATGAGGGTGGCGTGGTTGACCCAGTGACGACCGCCCTCCCAGCCGCTCATCGTGGGCGGGTCGTACAGGCTCTCGCCCAGGGCGGCCAGATCGGCAGCCAGCCGGGTGGTCGCCACCGTCGTCTCGAAGCCGCGAAGGATACCCACCGAGAACTCCACGGGTCGCTTGATCCGTCGGCGAAGCGTCCCGGCGGAGAAGAACAGGTTGCTGCCCAGGATCGTGGCGAGAAGTCGCGCCACGTCGAAGTCCTTGGCGAACGACCGGGTCAGCGGCGCCAGCAGCGCGTCCTCCGGCTCGTGGGTCTCGCTGAGGAACCAGCGGTAGAGCCTGCGCACCACGTTGCGGGCGGTGGCCGGATGCCCGGCCGCAATCCGCACGACGTCCTGGTCGTCGAACGTGCCCGTCTTCCCGAGGACCGTCTTCTCGCCGCCGTCGTGCTCTCGCTGGAAATAGCGGACCCGCTCACGGAGCACGAACCACCCGGTCATGGCCCGGGCCGCCTCGCGGACGTCCTTGTCCGAGCAGCTGCCCGCACCCACGGTGTACCGATGAAGCATCTGGCGGGCGAAGTGCGCATTGGGGCGTGCCCTTCGGTTTGCCTCGGCCCCGAGGGACAGGAGCATCGCGGGGTCGCGGGCCATCTTGGCCATCAGCGTGGGGAAATGCCCGAACGCGCCGGCCCGAAGCAGTTGGACGTGCACCCGCAGCAGCGAAGCGTCGGGCACACGGGCGGCGCTGACGGCGAAGAAGTCATGCCAGAAAAGCGTCAGTTTCTCCAGCAGCGGGTGCGGCGAGTGGATCATTCTCCGCAGCCACCAGGCCCGAAGCGCCCCGGGCGAGCCCACTGCCTTCTCGTAGTGGTCGTGCGTCCGGTTGAAGGAAGCGACGTCGGCCTGGGGTTGGAGCAGACGATCGACGGTTCGCCGCGGGCCTGCCTTCCGTGCCTGCTGGAGTTCGCCCCACGTCGGACCGAATCCCGCACGGCGATACAGATGCGCCGCTCGCGCCAGATTCCACGGACAT
>DASRZG010000162.1:0-15105 GCA_035686585.1 Phycisphaerae bacterium | reverse complement strand
GGGGATGACGGTGAACATGATGTCCCTGTTCGCCTACATCATCGCCCTGGGCATCGTGGTCGACGACGCCATCGTGGTGGGCGAGAACGTCTACCACTACCACCAGCAGGGCATGCCGTTCATGCGGGCGGCCGTTCGGGGCACGCGGGAGGTGGCCATGCCGGTCACCTTCAGCATCCTGACCAACGTCGCCGCCTTCCTGCCCCTGTACTTCATCCCCGGGTTCATGGGGAAGACCTTCCGCATGATCCCGATCGTGGTCTGCATCGTGTTCCTGATCTCCCTCGGCGAGTGCCTGTTCCTTCTGCCGGCGCACCTGGGACACCAGAAGGACCGCCGGTGGTGGGGGCCGTTCGGATGGCTTCAGGCCCGCCAGCAGGCGTTCAGCCTGGCCTTTCCCCGGTGGGTCCAACGGGTGTTCGGGCCCGTGCTGGAGGCCGCCGTGCGCCACCGATACCTGACGCTGATCTGTGCCGTGTGCGTGCTGGGCGTGGCGCTGTCGTACCCGCTGAGCGGGCGGATGGGGATGCAGTTGCAGCCGACGATCGAGTCGGACTTCGCCGAGGGCCGCGTGGTGCTGCCCTACGGCACGCCCATCGAACGGACCGAAAAGGTGATGCAGCGGTTCCTGGCCGGGGCACGCCAGACGATCGCCTCGTTCAACCAGCCCGAGCTGGTCCAGTCCATCATCACCGACGTCGGCCGGGGAGGCAGCCACATCGGCCGGGTGCGGGTCAACCTGGCGGAGGCGGACGTCCGCGAGCGGCTCGGGGTCAGCACCGAGGAATTCACCAACCGCTGGCGCCAGGCGGTGGGGGAGGTCCCGGGCGCGGAGTACGTGCGGTTCGCCTCCGACTCCGGCGGACCCGGGGGCCGGGGCATGCCGGTGACCGTCGAGATGAGCCACCGCGAGATGGACGTGCTGGCCGAGGCGAGCCGGGAACTGGCCGCCGTGCTGGCGACCTACCCGCTGGTCAAGGACACCGACGACGGCTTCCAGCCGGGCAAGCAGCAACTGGACTTCACGATCAAGGCCGAGGGCAAGAGCCTGGGCCTGACCACCCAGGAGGTCGCCCGGCAGGTCCGCTGCTCGTTCTACGGCGCGGAGGTCCTGCGCCAGCAGCGCGGGCGCAACGAGATCCGGATCATGGTCCGGCTGCCGGAGGCGGACCGCTCGACCGAGCAGATGGTCACCGACATGATGATCCGCACCCCCGCCGGCCGGTACGTTCCGCTGGGGGAGGTCGCCGCCATCCAGCGCGGACGGGCGTATACCACCATCGACCGCCGCAACGGGCGCCGGGTGGTGCAGGTGTCCGCTGACGTGACCCCCCGCTCCAAGGCGGGCGAGGTGATCGAGGACCTCCAGGCCAACGTCCTGGGCCCCCTGAAGGACAAGTACCCCGGGCTCACGTGCAGCTTCGAGGGCCACCAGGCCGACATGCGCGAGAGCCTCGGCAGCCTGAAGGTGACCTTCGCGCTGGCCTTGATGGCGATCTACGCGATGCTGGCGATCCCGTTCCGCAGCTACGCCCAGCCGCTGATCGTGATGGTGTCCATCCCCTTCGGGATCGTCGGGGCGGTGCTGGGACACCTGGTGATGGGATACGAGCTGTGCATGGGCAGCATGTTCGGCATCGTCGCCCTCAGCGGCATCGTCGTCAACGACGCCCTGGTCCTGATCGACTTCGCCAACCGCCGCCGCAGGGAGGACGGGCTGTCCCACAAGCAGGCGATCATCGCCGCCGGCATCCAGCGATTCCGCCCGGTCCTGCTGACCACCCTGACCACCTTCGGCGGCCTGGCGCCGATGATCTTCGAGACCTCCCGCCAGGCCCGGTTCCTGATCCCCATGGCACTGTCGCTGGGCTATGGCATCCTCTTCGCCACCTTCGTCACCCTGCTGGTCGTCCCGTCGCTGTACCTGGCCCTGGAAGACGCCCGCCGCGTCCTCGTCGGCACCAGACCCGCCCCCGAGCCCGTTGCAACCGCTGCCTGAGCACGCGGTTGGGAGGCATAGCCCCCGGCCACAAGGGCCGGGGGCGAAATACAGGGACCGTGCCCGGACGCTCCCGCGCATGCGCAAACGCCACCCCCACTTGATACCCCACCCGCCCCCACGTATCGTGCTGGCACAAGCACATACCCTTGCCAGGGACAACCCACTGGTACGCCCGGAGAACCGCATGGCCGCGACCGCCCGGCTGACGATGCTCAATGCCATGGGAGGCGCCGATATCGCCGCCTCCCTCGACCGTCACGTGGGGTGGGGCCTGCGCCAGGTCGATCTCAAGGACGCGATCTTCGGCAAGGGCGTGCTGGACCTGGACGACGCGGAGATCGTCCGCCTCCGCGCCATGCTCGACCAGCGCCAACTGACGGTCGCCACGATGTCGACCGTGCTCTTCCACCCGCCGATCGAACGCGGGCAGGAGGCTTTTCGCGCGGACGAGCTGGGCCGGATCGGCCGGGCGATGGAGATCGCCCAGGCCCTCCAGCCCCGGTGCGTCCGGCTGCTGGCGGCGCAGACCGAAGCGCGCGAGCAGGTCCTCGACACCACGCCGTACCTGCGGGCCCGCCACCCGTGGGTGTTCGCGATGTACCGGGAGGCGATCGGCCGGCTGAGCGAGGCGGGCTTTCGGGTGCTGATCGAGAACGAGGTCGGCCGGTGCATCTGGTCGAGGCCGGAGGAGGTGCTGGGCTTCTTCGAGGAATTGGGCGGCGGCTCGGCCGCGTCGTTCATGTGGGACGTGCAGAACCTCTGGCAGATGGGCACGTTCCCGAGCCTCCCCGTGTACCGCCAGCTTCGCCCGATCATCGGGCAGGTCCACCTCAAGGGAGGCATCGCCGAACGCCCCGGCGGGCCGCTGAAGTGGCGCAGCAGCCTCCAAGACGCGAGCTGGCCGGTCGAGCCGATCCTGCGCGAGATCATCGCTGACGGCGTCAGCGCGGTGCTGTGCCTGAACCCTTCCCACGGCCAGGCCCCCGACGGCTATGACCAGGCCCGCGTGACCGAGCGCGACATCGCCTTCCTCCGCGGGGCGTTTCCGGAGATCGAATGATGGCCTACCAGCGCGAGTTCGACCGGCGGGTCCGTGCCGCCGTGGTCGGCGTCGGGTCCCACTGCTACCGCAACCTGCTGCCGGCGATGACCTATCTGCCGGTCGAGCTGGTCGCCATGTGCGACCTGGACGAGGCGCGGTTGGCGGCGACTGCCGCCCAGTACGGGGTCGCCCGCACGTACGCCCGCACCGCCGATCTGTACGAGGCCGGGGACTTCGAGGCCGTGTTCCTGTGCGTCTCGCCCCAGAAGCACCCGGAACTGGCGGCCGAGGCCCTCGCCGCCGGCGTGCACGTCTGGATGGAAAAGCCCCCGGCCATGCGGGCGGCCCAGATCGCCCGGCTCATGGAGCGGCAGGGCGACCGGGTGGTGCTGGTCGGGTTCAAAAAGGCCTTCATGCCCGCGATCGCCAAGGCCCGCGAGCTGCTGGGCCGGGACGAGCACCAGCCGCTGCGGACGGTCTTGGCGGAGTACCCCATGACCATCCCCGCCGACGGCCGGGGGGTCCTGGAACGGGGCGAGGCGACCAACTGGCTGGCGAACGGGTGTCATCCGCTTTCGGCCATGATCGCTCTCGGCGGTCCGGTCCGGTCGGTCGTCACGCACCGCGGCGCCCACGGCGGCGGGGCGGTGATCCTGGCCTTCGAAGGCGGGGCCGTGGGGAACCTGCACCTCGGCCAGGGGGCCCCCGAGGCGTACGAGCGGTATGCCTGCTACGGCAACCATTGCATCGTGACCATCGACAACGGCCTGCGGGTGACGTACCGCCGCGGCATCCCGTTCGACTACAGCCGGCAGAGGACCTTCGCCCCGGAGGGCCTCGACCACGGTGCGATCGTCTGGGAGCCCCAGAACTGCCTGGCCACACTGGAGAACAAGGCCCTGTTCACCCAGGGCTTCTGGGGCGAGCTGCACGAATTCTGCGACAGCATCCTGAGCGCCCGCCAGCCCGCCACCTGCGGCCTGGACTTCGCCCTCCACCTCATGCAAACCTACGAAGCCGCCCTGCTGAGCGACGGCGAGGCGGTTGAAGTGCTGCCCTGAGACCCCGCGCAACAGCGGCAACGGGTGCACACAAGCCTGTTCACGCGCCGCGGGCTTGGGCAGTTTGGGACGTCCGGGTCCGGACAAACAGGACTGGGGCGACATGCAATCCTGCGGGTAAGTGTGGGAAGGCGTTCACCCGGCGCGGGAGCGGAAGAACTCAGCGACCTCGGCAATTCCCGCCCGACCGGTAGCAGCGGCGATGGTCAGATCGTAAACACTTCCCTTGGGCGCGCTGATCTGGATGCCGTTGAGATCGAGAAAGACCAACGCCGCAACCGCGCCGGTCCGTTTGTTCCCGTCGAGGAAAGGATGGTTCTTCACGATGTGGAACAGATACGTCGCCGCCATCTCGAAGACATCGCCGTGGAGGTGCTCGCCGCCAAATGTTGCCTGGGCCTGGGCCACTGCCGATTCAAGAAGCGCTACGTCGCGCACACCATGCCGGCCGCCGTAGCGCTCGATCTGGTCGGAGTGCAGCAGCAGTACGTCCGACACCTGAAGGAAGTCGGTCATGGCCGCCTATTCCGCCAGCCGTTTCAGGTCGTTGCCGAACTTGCGGTTGATCGTGTCCAGGGAGGCGCGGAGCCTCTTCTGCCGCGCCTTGTCGCGGATCGGCGAGACCAGCAGGGCGTCGCCGTCCGTCGTCAACTCCAGCGGCGTGTCGGGCGAGATCTGGAGCATCTCCAGGATCGGCTTGTCGATCACCAGCGCGAGACTGTTGCCGTGCTTGATCAGCGTCTTGGTCATGGATCACTCCTTTGGCCGTATACACACAGTATATACCGCCGCGGCGGCGGAAACAAGTCACAGCCAGTCGGAGGGGGGCCAGACCGCTGGCCGGACGTTCGAGCGTACGTCAACACCGAATCGGGATTGACAATCCCCACGGAGTTTGGTACACCAAACACTGCGAGCGGGACGGGCCCGCTCGGGTGGATGGTGGCGAATGGCACGGCAGGTGAAACTGAACGCGTCGGCGGAGGATTACCTGGAGGCGATCTTCCAGCTTGTGGCCGAGGACGGCGCGGCCCGGACGGGCGAGATCGCCCGGCGGCTGGGGGTTCACAAGTCCACCGTCACCGGCGCCCTGCACGCCTTGGCGGACAAGGGGCTGGTGGAGTACAGCCCGTATTCGGCCAGCGTCCTGACCGACCGGGGCCGGCGGGTGGCCTCGGAGATCGTCCGCCGCCACGACGTGCTGCACCGGTTCCTCAAGGACGTGCTGCTGCTGCCGGACGGGCTGGCCGAGGCCAACGCCTGCCGGATCGAGCACGGCCTGGACCGGGAGGTGGTGGACCGGCTGGTGGCCTTCCTCGAATCCGTCGCCGATGGCGAGGCCCGCGAGCAGTGGCGGGACCGTTTCCGGCCCGGCGGCGGGAAGAGGGCGGACTGAGCAGGCCCTCACGGTCCCGAATGAACCGCGGAGGGCGCAGAGTTCGCGGAGAGGTAACTGCTTTAGAGAAGAGACGCGCGCATGGTTTGCTGCCACGGTGACACGGTGTCGGGTCCGCCCGAAGCCGACAGGCGAGCAGGACCTCCGCGTTCTCTTTCGCACGCCGTAGCCTTCAGGCGAAGGCGGCTGCGACCTCCGCGGTGAGATCCCCGGGCGAGGCAAGCGGGCGGCGTTTTTCGTGCCGGAGAGTTTGGTGGGCCAAACATAGCGGGGGGAGAGGTTGAACGCATGCGTGGTGAGCGGATCACGGTGGCGTTGGCGGGCAACCCCAACGCGGGCAAGACGACGGTGTTCAACGCCCTCACCGGCGGCGGCGGGCACGTGGGCAATTACCCGGGCGTGACGGTCGAGCTCCGCACGGGCCGGGCACGCCGCGGGCAGACGGACGTCCGCGTGGTCGACCTGCCGGGCACCTACAGCCTCACCGCCTACTCGGCCGAGGAGGTCGTCGCACGCCGGTTCATCCTCGACGAAAAGCCCGACGTGGTGGTGGACGTGCTGGACACGGCCAACCTCGAGCGGAACCTGTACCTGGCCACCCAACTACTCGAGCTGGGCGTGCCGCTGGTGCTGGCGTTCAACAAGGCCGACCTGGCCGAGGCCCGGGGGTACCGCATCGACACGGCGAAGCTGGCGAAGCTGCTGGGCGTGCCGATCGTCTCGACCATCGGCCACAAGGGCAAGGGCACCGACGAGCTGCTGGCGGCCGCCTTGGAGGTGGCGCGCGACCCCGGCAACGCCGTCGAGCGGCAGCAGCGCCCCGCCTACGGGCGCGAGCTGGACCCGGAGGTCGCCAAGCTGGCGGCGCTGGCGGCCGACGACGGGTCCAACGCCGTCAGCGCCCGATGGCGGGCGGTCAAGCTGCTGGAGAACGACGCGGAAGTGGTCCGGCAGACCCGCGCCGGCGGCGGCGAGGCGGCCCAGACGCTGCTGGCCGAGGCCCGCGCGTCGCGGCGGCACATCCGGACCGTCTGCGGGGACTCGGCCGAGATCATCCTGGCCGACCGGCGGTACGGGTTCATCTCCGGCGCCTGCCAGGAGGCCGTCCGCAGCACCGTCGAGACGCGCCACGAGCTCAGCGACCGCATCGACCGGATCACCACCAACCGCTTCCTGGGCCTGCCGCTGTTTCTGCTGATGACGATGGCGGTGTTCTACGTGACGTTCCGCATCGGCATGCCGCTGTCGGATGTGCTGGACGCGGGCAAGGGCCACTTGGCCGGGCGGGTCGCCCAGCTCTGGCCCAAGGGGGCCGAGGCCCCGCTGCGGAGCCTGCTGGTCGACGGCGTGCTGGGCGGGGTCGGCGCGGTGGTCGTGTTCGTGCCCACCATCTTCGTGCTGTTCCTGGCCATCGCCATCCTGGAAGACAGCGGCTACATGGCCCGGGCGGCGTTCGTGATGGACCGCCTCATGCACCGCATCGGCCTGCACGGCAAGAGCTTCATCCCCATGCTGATCGGCTTCGGCTGCACCGTGCCGGCCGTGATGGCCACGCGCACCCTCGAGAACAAACGCGACCGGCTGACCACCATGATGGTCCTGCCGCTGTTTTCCTGCTCGGCCCGGCTGCCGATCTACGTGCTGATCCTGGGCACGTTCTTCCCGGCCCGGAAGGTCTTCGGCGTCCTGGGCATCGTGGACGTGACCAATCAGATGCTATGGATGATGGCGATCTACCTGATCGGGATCGTCCTGGCCGTGATCGCCGCCCGCATCCTCCGGTCGACGCTGTTCGCCGGGGACATGACCGGCTTCGTGATGGAACTGCCCCCCTACCGCATGCCCACCCTCCGCGGGGCGCTGATCCACACCTGGATGCGGACGTGGATGTTCCTCCGCAAGGCCGGCACGGTCATCCTGGCCGCCTCGATCGTCATGTGGATGCTGACCAGCTACCCCAAGGCCGGTGCCGACCCCGCCGCCGACGCCGGCCGGCGCGACGCCGACCGGGTGTTCCTGTCCGAGATGAAGCAATTGGACACTGTCTCGCCCGACGGGACGGGATTCGAGGCGGTGGGACGGGCCACCTTGGCCTACGAGCACGTCCGCCGGGAACACTGGG
Organism: Phycisphaerae bacterium; assembly: GCA_035686585.1. Taxonomy (GTDB): domain Bacteria; phylum Planctomycetota; class Phycisphaerae; order SM23-33; family SM23-33; genus DASRZG01. The sequence goes on along the minus strand of DASRZG010000162.1, from coordinate 7,482 downwards.
ACCACACGCCGCAGGTCCAGGCCGCCCGGAAGGAACTCCAGGCCCGACTGACCGATCTGGCCCGGATGAGTCCGGTCATCGGGCGGCTCGTCCAACCGGCCGGGGGCGTGCGGGAAGAGCCCGGCCGGCGGACGGACGCCCTCATCGCCCGGGGGTATGCCGAGGCGGTGGACCGGTGGAAGCGGGCGGTGGCGGAGATCGACCACCGCGACGGGAGCCGGCGGCTGGAGCATTCGGTGGCGGGGCGCGTGGGCAAGGCGATCGCGCCGGTCCTGGCGCCGTGCGGGTTCGACTGGCGGATCGCCACCTCGCTGATCGGGGCGGCTGCCGCCAAGGAGGTCTTCGTCGCCCAGATGGGTGTGGTCTTCTCGGTGGGCGACGCCGAGGCCGGGGGGCAGGCGCTGCGGGAGCGGATCCACGCCGCCTACGGCAGCGGCCTGATCGGCTTCTGCATCATGCTGTTCTGCCTGATCTCGCTGCCCTGCGTGGCCACGCTGGCGGCCACCTGGCGGGAATCGGGCTCGATCCGCTGGGCCCTTCTCCAGGCCGGCGGCCTGACCGCCCTGGCCTGGGTGGTCACCACCGCGGTCTACCAGGTGGGCAGGTTGGTCTCGTAGGCACCGCCCGTAGACGGAGGTATTGACACATTTCGGCGGTTACCGCGCACGAAAATGCCCCCGGCGGGGCGTCCGTCGCCTTGGCGGCGTCGAAAGAGTTTTTCCAGAAATAGCTTACGTCGCGGAGAAATTCTTGCCCGCCCCGAAAAACTACGCCCGGAGATCAGACGATAACAGACGATAACTCGGCGGTCACCTTCGCCGCCGCGCCAGCAGGAACGCGGCGCCGGCGGCGATCAGGGGGATCGCAGCCGGTTCGGGGACGATGCGCAACTCGCCGGTGGTGTAGAGGTCGTCCGTGTTCCACGCCAGCCCGCGCGGCAGGTCGGGCAGCTTGACGTCGTCGAACGTCCCGGTCAGGGCGCCTCCCCAGTCCATCAGATCGAAGACGAGCCCCTCGAAGATCATCGACGGGGTGGTGACCACCATGGACACGTCCAGCGTGCCGGCGAGGGCCACGTCCCCTGCCACCAGGACCTTGTTCCACCGCCACTGGCGGAAGCCCTGGGGATACGTGTTGACCAGCACCAGGCTGATGGCGCCGTCCCGCACGTCCAGGTCGCCCTCGATGCGGGTATCGATCCCCAACGAAGTCCATGTCCGGAGCGTCCCGCCGTCGCTGATCAGGTCGCCGCGGACGCGGTACGTCTGGAGCAGACCGCCGGTGAAGTCGAACGTGCCGTCCTGCCTATCGAACGTGCCCGCCCGGAGCGTCCCGCCGTTGACGTCCAGCAGCCCGCCCGTGGCCAGTTCCAGCGTCCCGCTGACCGAAAGCAGGCCGCCTTCCACGATGACCGTGTCGTACGTCCCGCCCGTGCCGATCAGCAGGGCGCACAGCAGGATCGCGTCGCCGTCCTGCACGATCAGCGTGCCCCCCCCGCCGCCGAGGGCTCCCATCGTCGAGGATTTGATGATGTCGGCCCGGGCCCCAACAGCGGCTGCCAACAGGGCCGCGGCCAGTGCGAGCAACCCCCAACCCCAGCATTTGGTGATACGAGCTGTCATTTCCTTGCCTCCTTTGGCAAGCCTGAGCCTCCACACCGGTCGATGCCGCCCGCCGGCCCCGCGCGGGAGCCACTCCATGCGACGCTGCGGCAACGGACGAGCCCGGCCCCGGCGTCTTGCCGGCGGCCCGGATGAGTCCCGAAACGCACACTACCTGAACGAAGTGGATCCTCTCCAAAGGGCGGGTGCGGTCGAACGAGCGCGCCCCCGCTCCACGAAGCCGAATGGATCGAGCCAGCGACACAAGAGCATGCGCTAAGCGCCTGAAGCATACCACAAAACCCGATTTCGTCAAGGACCAACTGCGTTTCCTGACCGCCGGCCGCACCGGCGGCGGACGATGGACGGACGTAAACGATGCGCCTGAAGGGAGTATCGGCCCGCGAAGAGGAGGCGCTGAAGGTGGTTGGCTAGGGTTCGAGGCAGACCTGGTCGAGGTAGTACTTGCCCGGCTTGCCGCCTTGGCCGGCGGACAGGGCGATGGTGCCGCCGAGGCGGCGGAGGAAGTAGTGCCCCTTAGGCAGCAGCTCGGCGACCGGGATGCGGACCTGCTGCCAGTTGGAGGTAACGGCCTGGAGGTAGCCCCCGGCGATCAGGGGCACCGGCCGGCTCAGGTGCGGCTGATCGAACACGTCGGAGCCGAGGCGAAAGTGGTCGAACAACTGCACCTGCAGCTCCTGGTTGACGTCGCCGCGGATGCGGAAGGTCAGCGTGTCGCGCCCGGAGATGTTCACGCCGAACCCGCCGCGGAAGTCCATCCCCGGCAGGGCCAGCCAGGGGCCCGTGGTCCGCGCCTCGTAGCACCAGACCGTCCCGCCCGCCAGCCCCTCGTCCCGTGCGGCATACACCGACACGCCGTCGCGGTCGGTTCGGCCGTTGAAGCGCCCGCCGGGACCCAGGTCGACCCGGTCCGCCCGCGCCAGCACGGACACCGCCGCCGACCACGTGCCGGCCTTGCCGGCGGCGTCGACCGCGGTGACGGTGATCGCCCCCACGCCCGGAAAGCCCTGCCGCTGCGCCTGGCGGTTCTCCGGGTCGAGGGCGGAGGCCTGGAAGTCCACGCGCCCGGCATACAGCCCATCGCCCGCCTGGCCGTCGTCGTGGCTGCCGTCGTCGTACAGCGGGGCGTTGGGCTTGCCGCCCAGGACGAACACGTCGGCGGTGACCGTCTTGATTGCCCGGGGCCCGCCCGGATGGGCGACGCGCGCCAGGACGTCGAAGGACATGCCCTGGGTCTGCTTGCGGACGACCCTCGCGGCGGCGGCGATGGCGCGGACGTTCTCGTCGGTGATCTCGCCGGCGGCCACCCGGGCGATCCGCTGGTGGATGTCCGCCGAGGCGCCCAGGAGCTGCCCTTTTCCCACCCACACCGTCGAGGGGCTGGTCCACGCCTGCTCGACCGTGGGGCCGGCCTTGGCGGCGGGCCGGCGGCCTGCCCACAGGACGTTGTTCATCACCGCGTAATACACCGACCCGTTGGCGTTGGCCCGGCAGTCGGCGCCGCTCTTGACGTACGGGCCGACATACAGCCCCGCGTTGCGCGGGGCCGCCGAGGCCGGGTCAAACCGCCCCGTCGACAGCATCAGCCCGCCGTGGCGCGGGCTGTAGCCGGCCAGGATCCGCGACGAGGCGGTCGCGCCGCAGGTCACGAAGAAGCTCTCCCAGCCCGCCCGGTCGAACCGGGCAAGGCTCTGCCAAGTCCGCCCGTCGTCGTCGGAATCGAGAATGTTGCCGTCCCGCGTGGCCATGAGGAACTGCCACCAGACCGTCGGCGACGGCATCACCGGCTCGGTGGGGCGGATGCCGCTGCTGCAATGCTCCCACCGGAAGCCCTCCGTGCCGGAGCGATGAATGGACCAGACCCGCCCCTCCGTCACCGCCAGCGAGCCGGCGGCGATGAGGGTGGACCGGACGGCCACGAACCGGCTCAGGAAGCGGTCGGTCGCCAGCACCTCCCACGTCTTGCCGCGGTCGCGCGACACCGACAGCCCCGGCGCCTCCAGCCCGTGCGTCACCAGCAGCGTCCGCCACGACGGGTCCAGCTCCTGGAAATCGGCCGCCTCGACGTGGTTGGAGGCCATTCCCCCCTCCGCGGTCCCGATCCGCGCGAACGACTTGCCCCCGTCGTCGCTGAGGTGCAGCCCGTTCGAGGTGGTGCCCACCAGCAGGACATCCTCGTCGGCGGGGCAGGTGGCCAGAACGGTGACCGTGCCGATCTTCTCGGCGGCCGCCGCCGGGACGGGCTGAAAGGTCCGGCCCTCGTCGTCGGAGCGGACCAGCCCCTCCCCGGTGGCCAGCCAGAGGATCCGCGGGTCGGTGCGGTGGGGGAAGACCGCGCGGACGTCCTGGGCGGAGCGGTCCATGGCCCATTGCAGATCGGGCAGGGCGGCATCGGCGGCGGGGGCCGCCGGGGCCAGCGCCGCCAGCAGGATGATCGCGGCGGCGTGGATCATGGTATGGCGGCGAGGGCGGCCGGGCGTCCCAGGATGGTTCGTCGCGCGAGGCGCCCTTCCTTGCCGGGCTCGTCGGGCGGGGGCTTCTGGAATTCGTAGGGCTGCCAGAGGTAGAAGCCCCTCTTGGTCCCGCTGTCGTCGAGCCGGGCGTGCTCGGAGAGGACGCGCCGGTTGTGCCAGTGCTTGTCGAACCGCCCGAAGGCGGGATCGGGGTCGGGCTCGTTGTCCAGGTCGCCCAGCGGCGGGTCGTCCGGCTGGCGCCGCGGGGTGCCCAGGATGTTGGCGGTGTCGGCGTACAGGCGTTTCCAGATCTGGCGGGTTTCCTTCCCGCGGACGAGCCACACCAGCGGGTCGCCGGGGTCGCGGCGGGTGGTGGAGACGAGGTACTGGCGGTGGTAGAAGTTGGCGGTCTCGCGGGCGGCGTAGGCGTAGGCCTCGTACAGATCGATGGTCTTGCCGGCGTCGGCATCGGCGCCGCCGGTCTCGTAGCCGCGGAGGAAGAACTCGGCGAAATAGGCGGCGGTGCCGTCGTTGCCGGCGCCGGCGCCGGTGAGGATCACTCGATCGTCGGCGGCGCAGTCGTCGAGGAACTCCGCCCCGCCGCTGGCGGTGTTGATCATCACCACGTTGCGGGTGGGCAGCAGGTCGAGTATCTCGGACAGCTCCTCGCTGTCGATGTCGCGGCCGCTCAGGCAGAGCTTGCCCTTGGGCTCGTTGATCTGCCCGTGGCCGTTGAGGACCAGGATGAACTGGTCCAGCGGGGTCAGCCGCTCGGCCGCCTCCTTCATCACGGCGCGGAAGTTGTCCCGGGTGGACTGCCGCCACGGCGGCGCCGCCTTGGGGTCGGCGGTCTCGGCCAGGACGAGCACGTTCGCCGGCGCCACCTTGCACGGGCCGGTCAGCACGGCGACGAAGCGCCGGGTCCAGTCGGTGAGGTGGCGCGAGTAGGCCTTGGACCCGCCCAGGCCCGACAGGACCACGGCGACGGACTTGGGTGCGGGCCGGGTGGCGGGGGCGGTGGCGGCGGGCGTCGCGGGGCGCGTGGTCTGCGCCGACCCGGCCGACACGCACGCTCCGATCATCAGGAATATCAAGGTTCTCTTCATCTGTTTATGGCGTCCATTCGTCCCTCAACCGCGCCCGGGGGCCGCCCATGCGGCTTGCCATTTGGCGTCGTTCGATCGCGTCGGGCCGTTCCGGCGTCCCTGAGCACGGACGGCAAGCAGTCCGTGGCACCCGAGGGACCTAGTGCGTCAGGTAGTAAATGATGATGTTGATCCCCATCCGGATCGCCTGCTCGTTCAGCTCCTTGGTGAAGAACATGCACGTCCACCCGCAGTGGTAGTCCCAGGGAGAGCAGAGGGTCATGATCCGGCCCGTGCCCTTCTCGAACAGCCCGGCGTCGCCCTGGAGGGACTTGTCGCCCTGGAGGAACAAGGCCCCGTCGGGGAAGTCGAAGTAGCAGTGGTAGAGCTCGTGGTTCTTGGGGATCGTCTTGAGCTCGTGCTCGGGGAACAGCCGGCGGATCATCTTGACGTAGTCCTGGAAGAACCGGTCGCCCGTTTGATTCAGGACGCAGTCGTCGGCGTGGAGGAACCCGCCCCGCATGAGGAACTCCTTGAGGTTGGCTTCCTCGTCGTCGGGCAGCTTGAAGTACCCCTCGCTGGTGGCGAAGACGAAGGGGTAGCGGCACAGGTGGTCCAGCTCGGCCAGCTTGACCACCACGGGGTCCTGGCTGACGTTGATGTTGGTCAGCTCCGCCAGGCGCTTGCGGAGGACGGCGTCGCCGATGGGGTCGGTGTTCCACTGGTCGCCCGTGTCGTCCTTGACGTGGAACATCAGCCGGGGGAAGAAGAACGTGCCGGTCTTGACCGGCTTGGGCGGATCGTCCGGCGCCGCCGACGCCCGCCGGGCCCACCGGCCCAGCAGGGCCGGGCCCGCCAGCGCGGCCGCCCCCACCATCGCCGCCTTGAGAAGCTCCCGCCGGTCCAGGTGCCGCCGGACGTCGCGGAGGACCTGGTGCTTCCAGTCGGCCAGGTCGCCGGGATGCTCCAGGATGGTTCGTGCCATGGGTCTTCTCCCGGGGTTACATCATCCCCGCCCGCCGCCGCAGGGCCCACTCGACGGTCAGCGAGACCACCAGCAGCGCGAACAGCAGCGGGGTATCCCAGATGTCCTTGTGCTCGTACTCCATCAGGTCGGTTCTCATCCGGCGGACCCGCGCGTCGATCAGACCGGGGATCGAGGCGGCCTCCGCCGGCGGGACGTACCGGCCGCCGGAGGCGTCGGCGATGGCGCGGAGCGTTTCGACCTTCTGGGCGGGGTCGCGGAACTCCTCCAGCGTCTCGCCGACCGAGAAGGTGGCGGTGGCGACGGCGCGGGTGCCGTCGCTGAGTTCGGCGGTCACCTCCACGGCGTAGTCGCCCACGTCGGCGGGGGTGAAGCCGGCGGTGAACACGCCCTCCTCGATCAGCTCCGACCGCATGGGCACGGTCCGGGGGTCGGCGTTGAAGGGGTCCTTGATCCGGGCGGTGACCTTGGCGCCCTCGTCGGGCGCGAGGGTCTTGTCCAGGACGGTCGCGCGGATCTCCACCGACTCGTCCGGCAGGAACAGGTCCTTGTTCAGCTCGACGGTCAGCTTGGCCTTGGCCCCCACCGCCAGCCAGCGGACGAGCTGCTTCCAGAACTTCTCGTGCAGCTCATCCTCCCGGGGGCGGGACATCTGCCAGTACCACGACCCGCCCGAGGTGAACGCCGCCGCGCGCCCGGCGCCGTAGTTCTGCGCCACCAGCACGGGCTGGCCGGTCTGGGAATTGACCGCCAGCACCTGCGCCCCGGGCTTGACGGCGTCGATGGGGTTGAAGCCGATCAGCGGCGGGGCCTCGTCCCACGTCCGGCGGTTGAACAGCGGGTTGGAGTTCTGCTGCATGATCGGGTGCTTGTGCCCGATCTCGCTGAGGGTGATGCGGAATTCCACCTGCTTGTAGGAGACGTTCGGCGCGGGCAGGACCACCGGCAGCATGCGGTCGATGGCGGTCTTCTGGTAGCCGCCCAGGTTGAACGCGTTGACCCCGCCCAGCATGCAGAACCCCCGCCCGTGCTCGCGGACGGCCGTCTCGATCAGGCCCAACTGCGCGGGCGTGAGGTAGCCCGCCTCAATGTCGCCCAGCAGGATCGCCTCGAACCGCGCGAGCTTCTCGGCCGTGTCGGGGAAGCCCTTCTCCAGCCCGTCATCCGGCTCGGCGCCCTGGAGGAGGAACCCCTTGGGCCCGCCGACGCGGAGGATGGAGACGATCCGGAAGTCCTTGTCGCGGAACAGGGCCCGGCGCAGGAACCGGTACTCCTCGCGGGGGCTGCCCTCCAGGTACAGCACGGGCAGGCGCCGGTCGGTAACGGTCACGGGGAAC